>JBNMGS010000022.1:0-11328 GCA_050872365.1 Lachnospira sp. | reverse complement strand
GTATATAATGTTATTTTTCATATCTATTGGAAGTGGCTTTCCTGCTGCCAGAGCTTCTGCCATTCTTTTATGTGCGGCATCTCTGGCTGTGTATATAGTTCCTGTTATGTAAACATAATCTCCTGAATGAAGGCTTTTCGCATCTTTATCACTTATTGGAGCTGTTATGTATCTGTCCATAATAATCCTCTTTTCCGCGCACGTTTTTTACGCATATCAGGTTTGTGTCAAGTGCGCGCAGACACAAATCCCACGTGTGAAAAAACTTTTCACACTAATCCTCTTTTCTGCACTATTTTCTTACCTATCGAGTTTGTGCCAGGTATACTCAGATACAAATCCCACATGGCTGTTTCATTAAAAACATTATTAGCTGCGTTATGTTGTCATAATTGATTTATCACTTTCACTATGTAAGTTAGATTTCTCTATGTGCATGACGGTTAACATGGCAGCACATATTTACTGCAACTGGAAGTCCTGCTATATGTGTTGGATATGTTTCTATGTTAATAGCCAGGGCTGTCTGCGTTCCACCAAGTCCTCCCGGTCCTATCCCAAGCTTATTTATTTTTTCAAGCATTTCTTTTTCAAGATCTCTTACATATGGAACAGGAGATTCTTCCTCTACATTTCTTGTAAGCGCCTTTTTAGCAAGGAGTGCACACTTTTCGAACGTTCCACCAATACCTACACCTATAACCATAGGTGGACATGCGTTAGGACCTGCATCTTTTACTGCTGTCAGTATTGCATCCTTTACACCTTCTATGCCATCAGCCGGTTTTAGCATAAATACACGGCTCATATTCTCGCTGCCAAAGCCCTTAGGTGCAACTGTTATATCCACTTTATCTCCAGGCACTATATTATAGTGAATGACTGCTGGTGTATTATCCTTAGTGTTTTCCCTGATAATTGGATCATTAACTACTGACTTTCTTAAAAATCCTTCAACATAACCTTGTCGTACACCTTCATTAATTGCATCTGTTATATTTCCACCTGTAAAGTGCACATCCTGGCCAACATTGATGAATACTACAGCCATGCCTGTATCCTGGCATATAGGTATCATATCATTAGCTGCTATATCAAGGTTTTCATTTAACTGGTTTAGTACCTGCTTTCCCAATGGTGATTTTTCTGACACGACTGCGTTCTTAAATACCTTTTTCATGTCATCTGTAAGAAAATGATTAGCTTCTATACACATTTCCTTTATGTTTTTGGTGACTTTATCCACATTTACCTCTCTCATATCAACCTCCATACGTTAATATATCTCATATAAACGAACTGTATTGTTTATATTCCATCTTAAAATGATGTACATTGCTATAATCTGTAACACATAAACCCCAGCTACACTTAATATGTGCAACCGGGGTTTTAATATTAATCTTCCTGATTATCTTTATTAGCCGCATCAAGCAATCTGTCTATTGAATCGTCTGTTACATCTGATATTTTGTTATCTGATATATCTTCTTTTACTGCATTTATTGAGTTTTCGTCATCAATGTTTTCAGAATCACTTTCTGCTTCCAATTCTTCTGTTTCATTACCATCCTCATCTGATGGATTCTTTCTTACCTTAGAAACTGTCGCTACCTTTACGTTATCATCAAGATTAATAAGCTTAACACCTGAAGTTATTCTGCCAAGTGTTGAAATATCCCTGCATGCAAGTCTTATAATTATGCCCTCTGTTGTTATAAGCATAACTTCTCTTGTATCATCTACTGCCTTAGCGCCTATTACATTACCAGTTTTTTCTGTAATCTTATAGCACTTAACACCCTTGCCGCCACGATGCTGTACTGCATATTCTGATATGTCAGTTTTCTTGCCCATACCATTTTCTGAAACAATAAGCATAGTGTCGCCCTGTGTATTAAGCTGTACTCCTACTACCTCATCAGTATCCATAAGATTCATACCTATGACACCCATTGCAGATCTACCTGTAGGTCTTACATCTGTTGCCTTGAATCTTATACACATACCTAACTTAGTAACCATCATTACTTCTGTAGTATCATCAGTTAACTTAACCTCTATAAGTTCATCATCATCTCTGAGTGTCATAGCCTGTATGCCATTCTTTCTGATATTTGCGAACTCTTTACAAGGTGTCTTCTTGACTATACCATTCTTAGTAGCCATAAACAGATAATCATCATCACTTATATCCTCTACCTTAACCGGTACTACTGCTGTTATAGTTTCACCCGGAGCAAGCTGTAAAAGATTGATGATTGCTGTTCCTCTTGATGTTCTTCCTGCTTCTGGTATCTCATATGCCTTAAGCTTATATGCTCTTCCTGTATTCGTAAAGAAAGTAAGAACATGGTGGGAAGTTGTCATGAAAAGATCTTCAATATAATCTTCTTCAAGTGTCTGCATACCCTTAATTCCCTTGCCACCTCTGTGCTGGCTCTTGAAATTATCAGGTGTCATTCTCTTTACATATCCCATATTAGTACGTGCTATAACACAAGCTTCATCTGGAATAAGGTCCTCCATTGAAAGATCATATTCATCATATCCTATTGATGTTCTTCTTTCGTCACCATACTTGTCTGCTATAAGAGAAATTTCCGTCTTGATAACAGTAAGAAGCTTATTCTTATCTGCAAGTATAGCTCTGTATTCCTCAATCTTCTTCTGTAAATCAGCAAGCTCTGCTTCAATCTTACTTCTCTCTAATCCTGTGAGAGCTCTAAGACGCATATCTACGATAGCCTGTGACTGTGCATCTGTAAGATTAAATTCTTTCATAAGACTTTCCTTTGCAACCTGTACAGTTGAAGATCCTCTTATGATTGATATAACTCTGTCTATATTATCAAGGGCTATTATTAATCCCTCTAATATGTGTGCTCTTTCTTCTGCCTTGTTAAGATCATACTTAGTTCTTCTTGTAACAACATCTTCCTGATGCATAAGATAATACTTAAGCATTTCATAAAGATTAAGAACCTTAGGCTGGTTATCAACAAGTGCAAGCATAATCACGCCAAATGTATCCTGAAGCTGTGTATGCTTATAAAGCTGGTTAAGAATAATATTAGGATTGACATCTCTTCTTAATTCGATAGCTATACGCATACCTTCCCTGTCTGACTCATCACGTAAATCTGTGATTCCTTCGATTCTCTTATCCCTTACAAGCTCAGCTATCTTTTCTATGAGTCTTGCCTTGTTAACCATATATGGAAGCTCTGTTACAACTATTCTGTTCTTTCCGTTAGGCATAGGCTCAATATTAGTAACAGCTCTTACTCTTATCTTGGCTCTTCCAGTTCTATAAGCCTCCTCGATAGCTGTCTTTCCTATGATTGTACCACCTGTAGGAAAATCAGGTCCCTTAACTATCTCTAAGATTTCTTCAAGCGTAGTTTCACGATCTTCATTTATCTTGTTATCTATAATCTTTACAACAGCACCTATAACCTCCCTTAAGTTATGAGGAGGAATATTCGTTGCCATACCAACTGCTATACCCGATGTACCATTAACTAAAAGGTTAGGATATCTTGATGGAAGTACTGTTGGTTCCTTTTCTGTCTCATCAAAGTTAGGTATAAAATCTACTGTATCTTTGTTAAGATCAGCTGTCATCTCCATAGATATTTTACTGAGTCTTGCCTCTGTATATCGCATGGCTGCTGCCCCATCACCATCAACTGAACCAAAGTTACCATGTCCGTCAACAAGTGGATATCGCGTATTGAAGTCCTGCGCAAGCTTTACAAGTGCCTCATATATAGATGAATCTCCATGAGGATGATATTTACCCATTGTATCACCTACGATACGGGCACACTTTCTATGTGGTTTATCAGGACCATTGTTAAGTTCAACCATAGAATACAATATTCTTCTCTGAACCGGTTTAAGACCATCTCTTACATCAGGCAATGCTCGTGAAGCAATAACACTCATAGCATAGTCTATGTAATAATCTTTCATAGTCTTTTGCATATCTACTTCCTGAACTTTATCAAAGATATGTTCATCCATTTGCTTAATTCCTTTCTTTGCTGCATAACTACATGCAGATTCTATATTCATTGCTGTTTCATATGTGCTAAAAACTATTTTACATTAGTATATGTTAGCTTTAATAACTATTTATCTGATAATAAAATTGTAAATAATCTGATAAAATATTTTTCTAAATATCAAGGTTTCTTACATACTTGGCATTACTCTCAATGAATTCACGCCTTGGCTCAACCTTATCACCCATAAGTGTCGAGAATGTAACATCAAGATCCGCTTCGTCATCTTCCTTCATATCAACTCTTAAAAGAATTCTCTTATGTGGATCCATGGTTGTATCCCATAACTGTTCTGCATCCATCTCTCCAAGACCTTTATAACGCTGAACCTTATTATTCTGGTCTCTTCCGATTTCAGTCATAATCTTATTCAGCTCATCATCACTGTATGCATACCATACCTTCTTGTTCTTCTCAACCTTATAAAGAGGTGGCTGTGCAAGATATACATGTCCCTGCCTTATAAGCCCCGGCATAAACCTATAGAAAAATGTCAGAAGTAAAGTTGCTATATGTGCACCATCAACATCGGCATCAGTCATGATAATTATCTTGTGATACCTTAACTTGCTTATATCAAAATCTTCATGAATACCTGTACCAAAAGCTGTAATCATTGCCTTTATTTCTTCATTTCCAAGTATTCTGTCAAGTCTTGCTTTTTCTACGTTAAGAATCTTGCCACGAAGCGGAAGGATGGCCTGTGTTGCACGGCTTCTTGCAGTCTTAGCTGAACCACCGGCTGAATCTCCCTCAACAATGTAGATTTCACAATTTTCAGGATTCTTATCTGTGCAGTCTGCAAGCTTACCTGGAAGTGATGTACTCTCAAGAGCTGTCTTTCTTCTTGTAAGATCTCTTGCTTTTCTTGCTGCCTCTCTTGCTCTTTGTGCAAGTAAAGATTTTTCACATATAGCCTTTGCTACAGATGGATTCTGTTCGAGGAATATCTGAAGCTGTTCTGATACTATACTGTCTACTGCACTTCTTGCGATAGTGTTACCAAGCTTCTGCTTAGTCTGTCCTTCAAACTGAGGATCTTCTATCTTAACACTTACTATTGCAGTAAGACCTTCTCTTATATCATCACCTGAAAGACTCTGTTCACTCTCTTTAAGAATCTTGTTCTTTCTTGCATAATCATTGAATGTCTTAGTCATTGCATTTCTAAAACCTGCAAGATGTGTTCCACCTTCTGGTGTTTTTATATTATTGACAAATGAATCTACAACCTCGTTAAATCCGTCGTTATGCTGAAATGCAACTTCAACCTGTACGTTATCCTTAACACCTTCACAGTATATTACCTGACTGTAAAGTGGCTCCTTGCTCTTGTTTATATACTCAACAAACTCTCTGATACCACCCTCATAGTGGAATGTTTCTTCCTTCTCCTGTCCTTCTCTTAAGTCAGTAAGGATAATCTTAATTCCCTTTGTGAGGAATGCCATTTCTCTTAATCTGTGCTTTAATATATCGTACTCAAACACAGTTGTTTCCTGGAATATCTCCTTATCAGGAAGAAATGTTACCTTGGTTCCTGTCTGTTCAATAGGACAATCTCCAACTATCTTTAAATCATAGCATACATTTCCTCTTTCATAACGCTGCTCATATATATGTCCGTTTCTTTTAACTTCAACTTCCATCCATTCTGATAGTGCATTGACTACAGATGCACCAACACCATGAAGTCCACCGGATACCTTGTATCCTCCACCGCCAAACTTACCACCAGCGTGTAACATTGTATACACTACTTCTATGGCAGGCTTTCCGGTTTCGTGATTAATATCTACAGGTACACCTCTTCCATTATCTGTAACTGTTATTGAATTGTCCTTGTTGATAAATACTTTAATAACATTACAGTATCCTGCAAGTGCCTCATCAACTGCATTATCTACTATTTCGTATACAAGATGATGTAAACCTCTTCCAGATGTGCTGCCTATATACATACCGGGTCTTTTTCTGACTGCTTCAAGACCTTTTAATATCTGAATCTGATCTCCACCATAATTCTGCTCTGCCATATTACCTCATTTCTGCGGTACCATCACCGCATTGTACGTGACTTACTGTTCCATTAGTTACTTTAAAAACTTTATTAATATTAATTCTGTTATTAATAAATTCATCTAATCCTGTACAGGTGATAATAGTCTGGATATCACCTATACTGTTAAGCAGATAATTCTGCCTGTTACTGTCTAGCTCTGAAAGCACATCATCAAGAAGAAGTATAGGATTATCTTTAGTGAGCTTCTTTACAAGTTCTATCTCTGACAGTTTAAGTGACAATGCCGTTGTCCTCTGCTGCCCCTGTGAACCATATTTTCTTACATCCTGCCCATTAATATAAAACACAAGGTCATCCTTGTGAGGTCCTGTTCCTGTGCTTTTATATCTTATATCCTTATCTCTTGATGCACGCACCATATCTTCAAATTTATCAATTGTTGTATATGGTGCATATTCAACCTTAAGCTTCTCTTTATTACCAGTAAGATTAGAATGTATACTGCTTATAATTTCATTAAGTTCATCTACAAACTTAATTCTTCCATCAATTATGCTGCTGCCATAATGTACAAGCTGCATATCCCATATATCAAGTGTTGATAACAACTCATCTGTCATGTTAAACGATAATTCTTTAAGAAGTTTATTACGCTGAACCAGTACTTTGTTATAATTGACAAGATTACTAAGATATATCTTGTTAAGCTGACTAAGCTCCATATCCATAAATCTTCTTCTTTCAGACGGACCATTCTTTATGATATTAAGATCCTCTGGCGAAAAAAGTACTATCTGTATTATACCAAACAGGTCAACTGCCTTTTTTATCGGAATGCCATTGATTGCTATTCCTTTTGCTTTATTGCCCTTAAGATGCATATCAATTCGGTAATTAATATCATTTTTTAAAACATTTGCTTTAATGTGTGATTCTGATTCTCCGAACCTTATCATCTCTTTGTCTTTACTGCCACGATGTGACCTAGATGTAGCACACATATATATAGACTCAAGTATGTTAGTCTTTCCCTGTGCATTATCACCATATATAATATTGACATTTTTATCAAATGTCATATCAAGAATATCATAATTTCTGTAATTCTTTAAATCTAGAGAATCAATAATCACTATTTCACCTGCCATAATTTGTTACGATTCAGTTTAATTATATCGTATCTAGACTACATCAAAAAAAGCATAGTATTATCCTAAATTAACACTGAACAGTAACATTTTATTGTTATTAACGCTTAATGGTAAGCTTATTACCATTGAATTCTACAACTTCTCCACCAACAAGCTTTTTTCCACGCTGTGTTTCCACAACTCCATTGACTTTTACCAGACCATTCTGGATAACTTCCTTGGCTTCAACTCCTGATTCAACGAATCCAACAGCCTTAATAGCCTGACCTAACTTAATAAAATCATCACCATTTCTTATAGTTATTTCTTCCATGTTAATCCTCGTTTCTGATTTTTATCTAAAATCTAAATCTATACCTGAATTTATATACGACCTTTATAAAATGCCGTATTCACAACATTATATTTCATTTTAGTTGTTTAGCATGTTATAAAATTGCCGCATATCTTTACAAACAGCATAATCATATAAAATATGCTTAAGCTGTAAAATTAACAGGAAGAATAAGATAAATATATGACTGGTTAATATCTCTGATAAAGCAAGGAGCTTTAGGGTTAACTAGATATATATCAACTGTTTCATCATCTATAACTCTTAATGCATCCATAAGGAACTTTGGATTAAAGCCTATCATAAGATCCTTACCCTCTTTTTTTATGTTAATGTTTTCATCAAACTTACCCTTAGTTGAATTAACATTAACAGCTAAAGAACCATCAGTGATATTGATAATTATTGGCTTTTTCTCACTATCAGAAATAAGAAGATTAGCCCTGTCTATAGAATCTATAAATTCTTTCTTATTAATAACAATCTTAGTTTCATAATCACTAGATAACATCTGGTTAATCTTAAAATATTCACCTTCAATAAGTCTTGAGACAACAATAGTATTGTCAAATTCAAATAAAATGTGATTATTTGTAAAGTATATGTTTACCATATTTTCTGCATCTGTAGACAATATTTTACTTATTTCCTGTAATGTCTTTCCAGGAACAACAACTTTGACATCATCAGCTCTACCTTCAAGTGCAATGTTTCTTATAGCAATTCTATGACCATCAAGACCTACAACTTTAAGTGTATTGTCAGATACCTCAAAAAGTTCTCCTGTCATCATTTTATTATTATCATTAGGTGCAGTAGAGAATATTGTCTGATTAATAATCTCTTTAAGGTTAAATTGGGATATAGTAATCATCTTATCTTTGTCTATTATAGGTAAATAAGAAAAATCATCACCAGATTTACCTGCAATATTAATTTTACTGTTTTCACAAGTTATTAAAGATGTGTAATTAGAATCAGTAGTTATAGTAACTTCATTATCAGGAAGCTTACGGACTATTTCAGAGAAAAGCTTTGCTTCAATGGCTACTTTACCTTTTTCAAGAATCTCACCATCTACGATGGTTTCGATTCCAAGTTCCATATCATTACCTGTAAACTTGATTACATTAGTAGTAGCATCTATTAAGATACACTCAAGAATATTCATTGTAGTACGTGTAGGTACAGCTTTCATGACAATACCTACAGCTTTGTTAAGTTCGCTTTTTGAAAATACAAGTTTCATAATTGTTCAAAACTCCTTTCGGTCCAGGAAACCCCTCCCCAGACACATATATATATAAATATAATTCAGTAGTAGTTATAGTAGGGGCTGTTAATATGTTAAAAACCCTTATAAGCCAAGTAAATATCTGACTTTGTAAAAAGGATAAGCCAGTTAAAATGAACTGGGTATGATGTTAAAAATCAAAAAAAAATGTTGATAAAAAAAATCCTGCAAAAATAAGAAAAAAAGTTATAAATTACAATCAACATAAAAAACACATATTATAAACAGCTTATAACAAATACGTTGTGGAAAAATCCACAATCTGTTGATAACTTTGTGGATAACTACTAATAACATAGTTAATTATTGTTAATAACATCATGAAGGATTAATTTTTTTGATGATAATATCAATAGTATTGCGCACAGATTCGTTCTCGACAACTTCTTTGGCAATTTTTTCAGCTCCGTGGATAACTGTCGTATGGTCTCTGTTGCCAAGTGCTTTACCGACTGCCTGAAGAGGTGCTGTTGTCATCTGACGGCAAAGATACATGGCAATCTGTCTAGGATGTACAATATTAGCATTACGCTTGGATGATATTATGTCATCATATTTAACGTTAAAATGATCAGCAACTGTCTGAATGATAAGCTCAGGTGTTATTTCTTTCTTAGCATCAGGTGAAATGAGATCTTTCAACGTCTGTTCAGCGAATTCAACTGTAATATCTGTATGTGATAACTTGGAAAATGCTGAAAGCTTTGTAAGGGCTCCTTCAAGTTCCCTTATACTTGACTTAATATGTGTTGCAACATAATCCTGTACTTCATAAGGTATATCAAGTTCTGATAATTCAGCTTTTCTTTTAATAATAGCCATCTTTGTTTCGTATGTAGGAATCTGTATATCAACAGGCAGTCCCATCTCAAATCTTGTTCTAAGACGTTCTGAAAGAGTTTCCATTTCTTTAGGAGGCTTATCAGATGAAATAACTATCTGCTTCCTGTCCTGATAAAGAGAATTAAAAGTATGGAAGAACTCCTCCTGAGTGGATTCCTTTCCTATTATAAACTGGATATCATCAATAAGAAGAACATCGATGTTACGGTATCGGTTTCTGAATGCAGCATTGCCTTTTTCTGCATTCTCTTTATTACGGATGGCATCAATAAGCTCATTAGTGAATGTTTCACTGGTTACATATAACACTTTCTTAGAAGGATTATTCTCTATAATAAAATGTGCAATTGCCTGCATAAGATGAGTTTTGCCAAGTCCAACACCTCCATATATAAAGAGGGGATTATAAACCTCACCTGGCGATTCTGCAACAGCTACAGAAGCTGCATGTGCAAGGCTGTTGTTGTTACCAACGACAAATGTGTCAAATGTATAATTAGGGTTAAGATTAAGGGAAAGATTATTAGAATTGCTATTCTCCTTTTTAGGTGCTTCTGTTTTTATCTTTTCTTTTTTAATCTTCTCCTCATATTCAATGTCTTCATCAGATATAAGACGAATCGTGTACTTATCATCCATAACCTCACAGACAGTTACTTCAAGAAATTCACGATATTTCTTTTCTATAAGGGATACACCCATACGTCCTTTAGATACTAATAAGGTAATTACATTATCTTCTACAGAATATATCTCAAGAGGCTTTATAAATGTATTAAAGGAAATATCCTGTATATCATATTCCTCTTTAAATATTTGAAGGATTCTATCCCAGCTATTAATTAATTCTTCCATAATAATTGCCTTTCTGGCTGTATTAGAATGATAAAAAACATTCCTTTATAATCATAAAGCATTTGTGGATTTTTTTCAATAAAATTGTGGATAACTTTAAAAATGTTTATGGATAACAGAGTTATACAGAATGATGTGGATAATGAATAAACATAAAAAAATGCAGATATATAGCGGAAAATGGCAAAAAAACACACAATAAATCACATATAAAAGAAAAGTTATGCACAAGTTATGCACAATGTGTGCATAACTTTGTATAAGCTGTGGATAGATGTGAATATTACTGTTTAGTGATGTCGTCCGTTCGCCACCCGAATGTGTGTTAAACAGTAATATAAATTTCCACTTGACTTTAATGATTGAAATGACTATAATTAGAACGATGTTTTGAAAAAAAGTGCTTTAGCACATTGAAACTTAAAGAATATTCTTACCATATATAATAATGGTAGTGAAGGAGGTGCATAGATTATGAAGATGACATTTCAGCCTAAGACAAGACAGAGATCTAAGGTTCATGGTTTTAGATCAAGAATGAGTACTCCAGGTGGAAGAAAAGTTTTAGCAGCAAGAAGAGCAAAGGGAAGAAAGAGACTTTCAGCTTAATTGATTTTACAGCAGATGGGTACGTAAGTATTCATCTGCTTTTTTGTTAATTGAAGTATTATTTTAGGTTAATAAAATAATGTATTTGCATAATTTTATGGAATTTGAGGTGTCTGAGGATTTTATGTATTGCTTAGCTATGTATTGCT
>JBNMGS010000021.1:0-11348 GCA_050872365.1 Lachnospira sp. | reverse complement strand
GCATTCTTAAGTATTGACTCTCCGTATGCCCTTCTCATATATTCTCCGAACTTGTCCAAAGTTAATATGTCCGATTTTTTCAAACATACTTTATCTATGCACATAAGAAGATTAGTCATCATAAATGTATAGTTATGTTTTATTCTTTCGTCCTCAACTTCATCCTCATACACAATCTTTACTGGTTCCCCGGTATTGACATATTCCTTTTTCTCATATCTGTCAGGCTTTACCATAAGTGCCTCATCTATTATCTTAAGGTCTATTGTCTTTTTAATGTTAAGCTTAAGAAGTGGCTCAATCATAAACTTAAGTGCTTCTGCATTATCTTTCTTTATCATATCAGACAGTGCTGTGGCAAAATCCATATGTGGACGCAGCCTTGAAAGCTTCGCTCTTCTTACTGCCTCGTCAGTTGTATTCTGCATCTGAGTACAGTCTCTAAGCAGCTCTGCATGCCTGTTCATAGCTATCTTTAACTGGTCTTCAAGATAATGTATCTCTTTCATTGTTCTATAGTAGCTGTCTGTTCCAGCTGCCGATGCTTCCAGCCTTGATATTGCCTTATCTATAAGTTCCTTATTCTTTTTAAACAACTTTTCCTCATCATTGAACCATTTCATACCGGTATTTACGAAATCCTCATATGCATCTATACCAGCATTAACATCCTGTGAAAGCACTTCCATGACTTCCATTTTACGTTTCTTAAGCCGTCCCACTTCTTCATTGATTCTCTCAACAACCTCTACTCCGCCACGGAAGTTATTAGAATTAATCATTTTCTCGAGAAGAAGCTGTGAAACGCTTATCCTGCTCTCATCTTTTATCTCCTTGGTATCAAGATAGAACTCAACCGCATCTGCGCTTATAGAATACCATACTGTATTATCTCTTATCGTACTTTCAACAAGCTTTATCCTTGATAACCGCATCTTATGTTCAACCGGATCATAATACCGGAATTCAAATGGTCTGCCATCATTTTTTATCTTGTCAAATACATAATCTGCCGCATCTATACATTCTTCATCTGAAAGTTTAATGTCGAGATCTCTTCTTATAAGCATTTTAAAGAAATCAACATATTCTTTATGAGTAACATCCTTTTCCTTAAAATTATTCTCCTCAATAAAAAAACGCAGAACCGCCATAAGAATATATCCCATATCCAAAGCACTGTACTTTCCATCCCTGTACTGTTCAAATGAAGTGTCCATCAGCTTAAAAAATGGATAATACTTCTTAAGATTAAGCATTCTTTCCCTATGATCTGTGATTATCTCTCCTATCATATTCTCTGCCATAACACACCTCATTCTTATGTATCGTATATTGGTTCTATATTCTTATATTGATTCTGCTTCCCAGCTGCTTTCTTTGCTTTTGCGCTCATTATAGCATAATTTATTCTTCTGCCATCTCTGCACTCACAATATCACAATTCACTCTTTTTTCATCCTACATTCACGAACCCGTGATTTCGCACTTCTCCGTCCTGCTTCGCTCGATTGTTCGTTCGTTAATGGTGTTACACTCACTACATCATAACTCAGTTCTTCCATCTAATGCTCTAAGAAGTGTAACCTCGTCTATATATTCAAGGTCACCACCTACCGGCACACCACTTGCTATTCGTGTTACTTTTATTCCAGCCTGTTTTATCATCTTGCTTATATACATGGCTGTTGTCTCGCCTTCCAGGTTGGAATTCGTTGCTATGATAACCTCATCAACATCTTTCTGTAGTCTTTTCATAAGTTCAGCAAGCTTAATATCTGATGGTCCTATTCCAAGCATCGGACTTATCGCACCATGAAGTACATGATACACACCCTCGTACTTACCCGTCTTCTCATATGCTGCCATATCCCTTGTATGTTCGACAACCATAATCTGCTTATGGTTTCTGTTGGGATTCTTACATATAGGACATAGCTCATCATCAGTAAGTGTAAAACACTCTTTACAATAGTGTACATTCTCTTTCGCACTTACCATAGCATCTGCTATCGCCTGCACTTCCTCCTTTGGCATATTTATAATGTGAAATGCCAGGCGCTGGGCACTCTTAGCCCCAACCCCTGGTAATCTTGACAACTGTTCTATTAACTTATTAATATGACCGCTGTATATGTCCATTAGAAAAGGCCTCCGCCAAGTCCTGAAAGACTGCCTGTAATCTTAGACATAGATGCCTGTGACTCTTCCTCACACTTACGAAGTGCTTCGTTAGTTGCAGCAACTATTAAGTCCTCTAACATTTCTACATCATCTGGATCAACTGCCTCAGGATCAATCTTAACCTTAGTAACTTCCCTCTTACCTGTTACAGTCACCTCTACAACTCCGCCACCAGATGTTGCTGTGAATTCTTTTGTCTCAAGGGCAGCCTGCTGCTCCTCCATCTGTCTTTGCATTCTCTGTGCCTGCTTCATAAGATTGTTCATATTGCCAGGCATTCCTCCTGGAAATCCACCTCTTTTAGCCATTATATAAATTCCTCCTTATCATCTACTTCTATATTCATCCCAACAAGCTCCTCAAGTGCTACATAACGCTTGTTAAAATCTTCGTCTTCATCCATCTTGGTCACCACAATTCTGACTGATATGCCAGTTCTTTCTTCTATAAGCTCTTCCAGCATGGTGACTGTCTCTTCCCTGCTTATAGCGTTGTAACCACTAAGTGATTTTATCATAATCTCAAGACTATTGCCATCCTCAGTAACCGTAACATGTGCCTGTTTTAAGAAATTCATAAGAAGTGCATCATCTATGGACGAGATTATTGCATTCCACTGTGATGCTATCTGCTTAATATCATCTGTCACTGCATCATAGTTTCTTTTAATTACCGGCTTATTATCGCTATTATTAACTCCATCTGCAGAAGTTCCCTCTGTGCCTGTTCCTGGCATATCTCTGCCATTCGTTCCGGCCGGCATATAAGCAAATGGTCCCTGACTCAACGCATTAAGCATACCTGCAGGAAGTTCTCCTGACTTTAACATATCTATAACCTGCATGGCATCACTAAGCTGTGTTTCAAGTGTGTTGATACGTCCTGCAAGCTCGGTCATATCAGCCGGTCTTTCCATAGCCGGTCTCATCAGCTTTATAAATGTAACCTCTGCCTTTACTCTCTTCTGTGTTGATGTCTTCATATCGTTGGATAGCTCTGATAATACTCTTATATGTCTCATGAGTGTATCTACATCAGCTTCCTTGGCATCTTCTATCATATCAGCTATGTTATCCTTAGATACCTCGATTACATCCTCTATCTTATCAGTATCCTTAGTAGTCTTTATAAGTAAAAGATTCCTCAGATACCATATAAAATCTGTGACAAACTGTGATAAATCACGTCCCTGCATGATAATATCTTCCATAAGGCTCATACAGCGTGCCACATCATTTTCTCTTATTGTCTTATACATGTTGCTGAATATAGCTGTATCGACTGCACCAAGTACATCAAGCACATCATCATACTTAAGCTCTTCGCCAAGATGAAACGCTATACACTGGTCAAGAAGACTTAATGCATCTCGCATTGAACCATCTGCGGCCTTAGCTACATACCTGATGGCCTTATCTTCAACAACTATATTCTCAGCTTTCATAAGCTCCGACAGCCTGTCGGCTATCGTTTCTATAGATATTCTATGAAAATCATATCTCTGACACCTTGACATAATAGTTATAGGAATCTTTGCCACCTCTGTTGTAGCAAGTATAAATATAACATATGCCGGAGGTTCCTCAAGTGTCTTAAGAAGTGCATTAAACGCTCCTATTGAAAGCATATGAACCTCATCGATTATATATACTTTATACTTTCCTTCTGTTGGAGAATATTGTACTTCATCCCTGATTTCCCTTATATTATCGACACCATTGTTCGATGCCGCATCTATCTCTATAACATTCATGGAAGTACCTGCTGCGATTGCCTTGCATGCAGGACACTCACCACATGGACTACCATTTACCGGATGTTCACAGTTAACTGCCTTTGCAAATATCTTAGCCACACTTGTCTTACCAGTACCTCTGGTTCCACAAAACAGGTAAGCATGTCCTATTCTGTCGGCATTAATCTGATTCTTTAAAGTTGTAACAATATGATCCTGACCTTTAACACCTTCAAAGTTATCTGGTCTCCACTTTCTGTATAATGCCTGATATGACATAACTTAGGACTTCCTTTCTGTCAAACTATTCTAAAACGCACGAAACCGTGCGCCCGGCTTCGAATGATCATCCACAGACGTTACCGATACAGTTAGCTCGATCCAGGCTGCCTTCCGGCACACAGAAGGTTTCACTTAATGCTGCTTCATTCCTGACCTGACATGGTTCATGAATTCCTGTTGCGGAAGACCCAAATGTCATCACCACTTATATCGGGCGGCTCCATAAAATCTCGCCCTCTGCCGAACATCACCCCTGCTATAGCGGATTGCAGGTACAAGGTGCCGCTAACTCCCCGGCTGCACGGTTCTTTTATTATATATGTTTTATACTAACTCTGTCAATCGTTTTCTTATAGCAACTCACGTAGCATCCCGCATAGCAATCTACAACAACTCATAATAATTCACGACAACTCATGGTAACTCCTGTAAGCCACATGGTCACTATAACTCCTGATAAATCGTAAACATAATTGAATAATTATGCGCAACCCCCAGACTATCTTATAAAGTTTGTCTTTATCTTATCCTCACCACAAGGGAGTGCAATACCATTCTTCTTTGCAGCATCGATAGACTTAACAAGCCATGCCATATTCTTTCCAAGAAGTCGCATAGTCTGCATGCCTTCCTCATCCCTTACAACTTCTTCAGGTGTGTTTCCATGAACTATATTCCAGTAATTAGATGATACAACAGGCATCTGGTTAATCTGTAAATACTTGTTAAGATCATCAATAGTTGATGTAGTACCACCTCTACGTGCGGATGCCACTGCTGAACCTGGCTTATACTTCATATCTGCGCCGTATGCTCCAAAGAATCTGTCAAGAAACATCATGATTTCACCACTGGCTGATGCATAATATACAGGAGAGCCTACTATGACACCATCTGCTGTTTTAACCTTTTCACCAGCCTCTTTGACTACCTCATCTACTTCTCCCTTAAGTACTCTGCTTCCCACATTGATAATCTCTGTTTCTACTCCTTCACTTTCAATAGCCTCAGCTGCCTTTGAAAGTGCTGTATATGTACAACCTGCATCTCTTCTGCTTCCGTTGATTAATAAAACCTTCATTGTTATCTGTCCTTTCTTTAATAAGATGTAAATATGATGTTGGGGTCAAAAGACTCCAACTATGATACCTACGAATTGTTCCGTGCTGCGCACTCCCACAATTCTCCCCAATATTCGCATATCGTAGGATTATTATCCCAGATAAAAACATCTTTCCTGTCTGCCAAAAAACTTTTACCTGAAACGCTTTAAACATTGAAAACGTATTAAAATATCATAAATATGGAATTTATCAGTTAAACCTTGATGATTAATCACTGTTCAGCCGACTCAGCTGCCATCTCTTCGTTGATAGTATCTTCTGAGGCTGCCATCGCTGCAAGTGTCATGGTAAGCAGCTTTTCAAGCTCCCATCCAAGCTGGTCCGCACCTCTTTCTATAACCTCTCTCGAGCAGCCTGCTGCAAAACCTTTGCTCTTATACTTCTTCTTTAAAGACTTAAGCTCCATGTCCTTCGTGCTCTTAGATGGCCGCATAAGCGCTGCTGCCCATATAAGACCTGTAAGCTCATCGGCTGCAAAAAGCACCTTCTCCATTTCATGCTCAGGTGCTACATCAACAGTTATTCCATAACCATGTGACACTACTCCATGAATAATATCCTCTGAAACACCACCTTCCCTTAGAAGCTCTGGTGCCTTTATACAATGCTCCTCAGGATACAGTTCAAAGTCTATGTCGTGAAGCAAGCCCACGATGCCCCAGTATTCTGCATCCTCTGAATATCCTAACTCATTAGCATACCACTTCATGACAGCTTCTACTGTAAGTGCATGCTGGATATGAAAAGGGTCTTTATTATACTTCTTTAGTAATGCAAATGCTTCATCTCTGGATATATGTTCCATCCTTATTGCGCCTCCATTATGTCTGATTTATTCAATTATTCTTATAACTCCAGAAGAAAAGTATATTTCTCCTTAACAGCTGTAAGCGTGACAACCTCTTTTAACTTCCACACAATTCATTATCTTTTATGTGCTATGCGGTATAAAAATTTCTTTCAGCAATTTCTTTTAACAATTTCTTTTAACACTTACATACCTACAAGAATACTTTGTTATTATACACCCAAACTAATAAAAGTGTACATAACAATATTTTGTACAATAGAATTCCATGCACAATAAACTTTCAAAAAATAATAAGCATTACGCCAGACATTACGCTTTTCACGAAAAAAGTGCAAAAGCCGCAAATGCAGTAGTTGTCTGCATTTGCGGCGATTTTCAGCCAAAAAAGTGTCAAACCTTATGTATCAAAGCTTACATAACTTATTATATAACTTATTCGATAGCTTATTCAAAATAATACAGATACACATCCTCAAGGTCAATATCATTATCAACCTTTACTGCCTCCCCTGGCAGTTCATCTCCAACAAGTCTTAACACCAGCCCATCCTTTCTTTGTCTGATATTTCCTATATGATACTTCTGCTGAAGGCTGGCAACATCATCCAGTGTGCACATAAGCTCTCCGACCTTTCCCTGCATTTGCTCAATAAGCTGTGATGGAGTTCCTGTTGCTATAATCTCGCCGCTCTTTAACAGAAGAACCTTGTCTGCTATACATTCTATATCACTTACAACATGCGTAGCAAATAATATAATCTTGTCTTTAGACAGCTCAGCAATATAGTTTCTGATAGCTATTCTTTCCTTAGGGTCCAGTCCGGCTGTCGGCTCATCAAGTATAAGTATCCTGGGGCTGCCAAGCAATGCCTGCGCCAGAAGCACCCTCTGCTTCATGCCGCCAGAAAAACCACCTATCTTCTTATAAGCCACAGAGGTAAGATTCACTATTTCAAGAAGCTCATCTATCTGCTGTCCGACCTTTTTCACTGTCACCTTACCATTATCATCTACTGATTTTATGGCTTTCACACCTTTTATCTCTGCCATATACTTAAGAAATGCTTTCGGTGAAAATTCCTCATAGAATCCCTGCTGCTGTGGCATATATCCAACAATTTCACGGAACTTAGCACCCAGCTTTAATATATCCAGCGGCTCATGCGATATTGTTCTATCTGTTTTATTTAAATTGTCACTGTACTTATTATCATTACTACTGATTGTCTTATCTATAACTTCTGCATCAGGATTATAATATTCATGACTGTTTCCATATGTATTATCATCATCACAGTATGTTATGCTTCCACCATCCTTATCCCTGCTCACGTTATCAGTTATAAGATTAATCATTGTGCTCTTTCCTGCACCATTGGCTCCAAGTATGCCATACACCCCTGGTGTGAAGGTATAGCTTATTCCCTTTAATGCTTTTACGCTACCATAGGTTTTCTTTAAATTATCAATCCGAAGTTCCATACTATCCACGCTCCATTTCCCGATATATTCCAGTTGCACTGTTTTTTCTGCAATCTGTAATCAATGTCCTTTTTTTACAATTCTTCTGGCGCTTATCACCAAACAAACCAGTCCGGCAGCCACAAGCATAATACCAATCAGCTGATTACCATTCAGCTGATTGATATAAGTACTACTATACCAGCTACTGCCATAAGTAATACAAGCTTCCATATTATATTACAGATAAGATAAGTCATACGTGACATTTTGAATGGAACAAAAGCGAACTTGATTTTACTCTAACACATCAGACCTTGTGGGGAAATCAGTTAGGTTGTATTTAGTTCCATTCCTCTGCCAAAAGGAAATCACAGATATTTCGGTGTTTAATACCATTTCGACTCATATCAAGTTCATCAAGAGAAACAACGTACTTTGGATAATTGTCATGGATATTATCATATGCACCAAACTCACGTATAATCGTTTCCTCCGATGCCAACAGATAAGTAACCTGTACATACAGCTTTTCACCCCGCTTATCACATACAAAATCAATTTCCTTATCACCTGATCTGCCAACTGTTACTACATAACCACGACGTAACAATTCCAGATAAACGATATTTTCTAAAATGAGATTGATATCACGCATATTACCACCAAAAACAGCTTCACGAATACCATGATCAGCAATATAATACTTCTCATTGGAAGCAAGAATCTGTTTACCTTGCAGATCTTCACGCTTCACCTGATAAAACAGATATGCCTCACAACAGTATTTGATATAGTTCAGAATTGTTTCCGGAGCAACTCTACGCTGCTCACTTTTTAAAAACTTTGCAAGAGAGCCTGCGGAGAAAGTCGTTCCTACATTGGCTGTTACATATGAAATGATTCGTTCCAACAAGTCAACATCCCGGATTTTATTCCTTTTCACAATATCCTTGAGTTGGACAGAGTTAAATAAGTCGTGAAGATATTGCTTGGATGGATCCTCTGCATAACGAAGATTAGCAAGATACGGCATACCACCGACAGTCAAATACTTCTGGAAGCACTTTCGGGTTGGCTCGTCTGGTTCTATAGAACGATACAACTCCATAAACTCTCCAAATGAAAATGGATAGATTACAAATTCCACATAACGTCCACCCAGATAAGTTGCAAGTTCACCAGACAGCAACTTTGCGTTTGAGCCGGTGATATAGATGTCGCAGTCTAATGAAACACGGAAAGAATTTATACACTTCTCCCAGTCTTTGACCTCTTGTATTTCATCAAAAAACAAATATACTTTGCCTTTAATCTCTGTAGTTTTTTTTGTAATCTCATCATGTAAAGCCTGTGCATTTTGCAGATGGGAATAATTCATATCTTCAAAGTTAATGGATATAAACTGTGTTGGACTAACACCTGATTCCATAAGCTCCTGCTTGATTAGTTCCAGCATGACTGACTTCCCACAACGACGAATACCTGTCATAACTTTTATAAGATCCGTTCCAATGAACGGACGTATACGGCTCATATATAGTTCTCGTTTAATCATAGTTTTCATACTCCTTTTTTCGTCCTGCTTCGCATGACTGTTCGTTCGTTAATGGCGCAAGAAAAGAAAATGTCTGCTTTGCAGCCGCTTTCTTTTCTTTTGCGCTCATTATATCATATTTATATCTTATTATGAATCGCAAAATATTATTTTTATAAGTTATAACTTATAAAATTGTTATTTTCTTCAAAAGCATCAGTTATAACTTATAACTTTTTTCAACTCCTGCTTCACTAACATTTTAAGTATAGGCAAATAATCTCATTATAGAATTCCTTTTTTAATTATGATAAGATAATAGCTGCACGAATTGAATCATTATGATGTAAATGTCAAAAGTATAAAAAGTTGTTTATACTTGCTGAAAAAACTTTTATACCTGAGATGTTTAAGGATTCCGTGAAATGTTCCAAAAGCATTGTATAAATACGAGGACTGATTATAATATGAATAACAATGATAATTACAACGGCAGCTGTGACGATAGCCAGAGCATTAACAATAATATTAATAACAATAATACCAGTATAAAAACTTCAGCTTCATCTTCTGATACATTTTCCTATGAAGACATACACTATATGAAACTTGCCATCAAACAGGCTAAAAAGGCTGCTTTGCTTGATGAAGTTCCTATAGGATGTATAATCGTTTATGACGGAAAAATCATAGGACGTGGGTACAACAGAAGAAACACAGATAAAACAACTCTCGGTCATGCTGAGATTACCGCTATAAAAAAAGCCAGCCGTTATATGAACGACTGGAGGCTTGAAGACTGTACTATATACGTTACTTTAGAGCCCTGCCAGATGTGTGCAGGTGCCATCGTACAGGCTCGTATTCCACGAGTTGTTATAGGCTCTATGAATTCCAAAGCCGGGTGTGCAGGTTCTATAATAAATCTTCTTAATATGCCACAGTTTAACCATCAGGCTGAAGTTGTACGTGGAGTATGTGATGAAGAATGTTCTACTATGTTAAGCACATTTTTCAAGGAACTACGCCAAAAAAAGAAAGCTGAAAAAGTTATTAAGCTTAACCATGTACAGAAATGAGGATTAACATGAAACTCGAATACAACCTTGGCAGATACTCTCTCAAAGTTTTTAACAAAAGCCGCTCCATAGATGTTCTTGACTTCTACTATCGTAACCGCAGGGACTTTGATAAGTATGAATCAGATAAGCCAGCTTCTTTCTACACTGAAAACTTTATAAGCCGTATGCTTGATGCTGAGATGAAAGGCCTGCTTTCTATGACATTTGCAAGATTCTTTCTGATAGACAGACATGAGCCTGACTATATTCTTGGCTCTTTGTCTTTCTCCCATATAAGCAGAGGCTCATCCCCTTCTGCCAATATGGGATATAAGATAGATGAATACCATCGCAACGAAGGACTGGCATCACTTATGATAGCAACAGCCCTTGAAGATATCGTTCCTGATATCGGTCTTCACCGAACAGAATGTTACATCCACCCGGATAATTCTGCATCGCTTCATCTCATGGAGAAATTCGGATTTATCGATGAAGGCATAGCACACTCATATGTCAGGCTGAATGGTGTCTGGCAGGATCACAGGCGCTTTGTCTATATTTCCTGATACCAGTATCCAAAGTATGGATTATTGTAGTCGCTCCTGTGGCTCTTCTTAAAGTTGCTGAATCCAAACATAGATGCCATATACCGCTCCCTGTTACAGTACATGCCGGGGACTCCTATGAAGTAATTCGTATTGTTCTCATTATCACACACTCTTCCAAACAAAAGATGGTGGAAATTATAATATCCATGAATAAGAAAGCTGTTGTTTATAATCTCCTTATCCTTAAGCGGCAGCTTTGATAACATCTGTGGTGTCACTTCTATGCAATCATAAAAATAATCATCATCAAAAGCATCCACATAATCAGCCCTTGAGTACAGCTTTTTATACAACTGCTCATTACTGTTCATATATTTCTGTCTTATGCGGCTATCCGGCTCTGATTTTCTGTTTATGCAGTCTGTCTTTTTTGTCTGTCTTCTTTCTGCTCTTAACCCGGAATTCGCCACTCCTTTATTATCTGGCTTATTTTCTATTCCAGCTTCTGATGCATTTTCCGATATAACTATAGATGCTTCTGATTTTTCCTTGTTGATATCTATATTCCTATCTATGTTAATATCTTTAATACTATCTATATT
>JBNMGS010000020.1:0-11355 GCA_050872365.1 Lachnospira sp. | reverse complement strand
TTAATAAAAAAGGTTGCGTGACAATAGCTGATATAGCTGAACAGACTGGATATAACCAGAGATACCTTGACCGTGTATTTAAAAACGCTCTTGGTGTATCCATGAAAAAGTATGCAGGAATCATAAGGATTCAGAAAGCAATATATTATCTTCAGAATAATCTTACATATGAGATATATGACAGACTTGGATATTATGACCAGGCACATTTTATTAAGGACTTTAAGAAAAATACTTCACTTACACCTAACCAGTTTGGGAGAACTAATAGTGAGCTGGATATAGTATAAAGGAGGGCAGGGATTATGGAAAGTATAAATGCTTCGGAAATCATAAAAGAAGATGTTGTTAAAAAGAGCCTTGCTCATTGGAGAGAATATCTGTGATTAGTATGACTTTTGCAAATGAATGATAATGAGTACATTATATAAATCTGGAGTAGAAAGTGTATCAAAATATATTGTTAACATACACATTGAAAAAATGTCAGATAAAGAATATTGATGAATAATATAAATGCAGGAGGATACAGGTATGAGTTTTATTAATAATCCGGATATAACAAAGGAAGAGGTATTAAAGGAAAGTCTTGCACACTGGAATGTAGGAAAGACTAAAGAGTGGATTGACAGGGATATGGCTATAGTCATGGGAAAGCGTGAAGGATATTACTTCTGGGACTTGGACGGAAGAAAGTTTCTTGATATACATATCAATGGTGGTACTTATAATCTTGGACATAGAAACCCAGAGATAATACAGGCACTTACAGATGCCATGAGTGAGCTTGATATAGGTAATCATCATTTTACTGGTATAACAAAGGCTATGCTCGCCAAGCAGCTTACAGATTTATGCCCTGATGGACTTGATTATGCATGCTTTTCAACCTGTGGTGGCGAGGCGGTAGACCTTGCCATAAAGAGTGCAAGATATGCTACCCAAAGAAAAAGAGTCATATCTATAGAAGGTTGTTACCATGGACATACAGGATTATCTGTATCAACAGGTGATGCAAGATTTAAAGATCCGTTTCTTTGTCAGGGAGCGCCAGGAGAGTTTGTACAGGTACCACTTAATGACCTTGATGCCATGGAGAAAGAGCTTAAAAATGAAGATGTTGCCTGCGTTATTATAGAATCGCTTCTTGCTACATATGGTTTTCCTATTCCTGATAAGGGCTATCTTGCAGGTGTCAAGAAGCTGTGTGAGAAGTATGGAGCACTTTATATAGCAGATGAAACACAGACAGGTCTTATGCGAACAGAAAAAATGTGGTGCTTTGAACATGAAGGCTTTGTTCCTGATATGATCACTACTGCTAAAGGCTTCGGTGGTGGAATCTATCCTATATCAGCCACTATCATGAACAGAAAGGCGGCTAGCTGGATGTTTGATATAGGAAGAATGCACGGTTCTACATGCGGTAATTCTGAGCTTGGATGTGCAGTTGCCATGAAGGTGCTTGAGATAACTACACGGAAGGAAACAGTTGAAAATATCAATAAGAACACGAAGCTGCTTACAGAGCGTGTTAATGCTCTTATGGATAAATATGATGGCTTTCTTACAGGCTATACGCAAAGAGGCGTTATTATGGGAATAAACTTTGCATGTGAGGATGCAAGTAAGACAGTATGCAAGCCACTGTTTGATAATGGTGTATGGTCGCATAACTCAAGACTTCATCCTAATACACTCCAGATGAAGCTAGGACTTTTATGTGATGATGCATTTATGGATGAACTCTTTGAAAAGATAGATAAGGGACTTGCACAGGCGGTTAATCAGAAGTAGATATTAACCTGGTTGCAAGAGAATTGTGTAACAATGTATCAATTCAGGTATATTGGTCAGGGGGAATATCTTTTGACCTTCATATCATTATTAATTAAAAGTTAAATAATTATAGACATTTATAAGCATCAGTTTTGGGGACTGTGGTTACCCTTGCTGGTGCTTATGAATTATATGATGTACATGTGTATATGAACAGATAAAAATATAATGCATTAGTTATTATCAGAATGTTTATGCATTTATTGAAATGATATTTATGAGTTCACTAAGGCAGGAGGAAAACAGCTATGAAGGATACACCACAATCATTATTAGAGGATGTTAAAAATAATTTATTATCACTTTACGATTTTGAAAAGACTTATGAAGTGAGTCTGTTAAAATACTCAGAAAATATTATATACAAGATTGAATTCAGTAAAAGTGCGCCTGTTGTGTTTCGTATACATAGGCCGGGTTATCATAATATAGAAGAACTTGAGGGCGAGATAAGATGGATGGATGAGATTCACAAAGATACAGATGTTGAACTGCCTGTTGTGTATCGTGGACGCGATGGCGGATTTCTTCAAAAAATGTATACATCAGGAGGTGTGGATGTATATTGTTCTGTTATCTCTTTTTTATATGGAAGTCCGCTTGGAGAGCTTACTGGAGATATGCTGACGGATGGCTTAAAAAAACTTGGTGAGATAACAGCGAAGCTTCATATACAGTCTATTAACAGGGATAAATCAGTAAAGATAAAGAGATTCTCATGGGATATCAATAATCTTTTTGGTGATAATGGCGATGGAATATGGGGAACATGGAGAGATTTTCCAGGAATATCAGGGGAAGATTATCGTGTCCTTGAAAAATGTACAGAAAATATAAAGAAAGAGCTTAATCACTATGGCAGGAGCAATGACAGATATGGACTTATTCATGGAGACCTTCATTTTTATAATGTAATAAGTTATGAAGGGAAGAATCAGATAATTGACTTTGACGATTGTGGATATGGCTTTTATATGTATGATATGGGCTGTGCACTTGTCACATATTCAAAGAATCTAAAAGAACTTGAAAGTGCCTGGATAGAAGGCTATGAGAAGGTGAGAAAGCTTTCAAAAGAAGATAAAAGACTTATACCTATGTTTGTGCTTACAAGAAGGATAACAAGACTTGCGTGGTTGGCTTCACATTCTGACAGTGATACTGCAAAGACTGTTGAACCTGAATATCTTAAGGTTACAGTTGATATGGCAAGAGAATGGCTTGAATTAAACACTAAGGTAGCTGTTATAACAGGAGCAGCTTCTGGCATAGGCTATGGAATCGCTAAGAAATTCAGTGAGGCGGGGTATAGGATAGCACTTATTGGTAGAAGTGATGCGGTATTTGATGCCGGAAATAATCTGGATTCTTATGCGAAAGTTACTGGTGTGGCATATTCTACAGGTTATTCTGACAGCATAGGTATAAAGGCATATAAATGTGATATAACAAGCAAATATGTTGTTCTTGATACAGTAGATCAGATTATTAAGGATTTTGGTAAAATAGATATTCTTGTTAATAATGCCGGGGTTGCAAAGATTAAAGCATTTGATGAAACAGAGGATGAGCAGCTTGATATGCACATAAACACTAATATAAAGGGAACATGGAATATGACTCAGGCAGTTATTCCATATATGAAAAAACGTAAGTATGGAAGGATAATCAATATGTCGTCAGTAACAGGTCCATATGAATGTGACAGGGGTTATAGTGCATATGCTACAACGAAGGCAGCACTTATAGGTTTTACAAAGTCTATAGCTTCAGAGTATGCAGAATACGGAATAACATGTAACGCTATATGCCCGGGATTCATACTTACACCTAATGTTCTAAGAAGTGCAGCAACAACTAATCCGGAAAATCCACAGGAGGTTATAGATAACATAGCGAAGGCTATACCTTTGAAGAAGTTGGGTACACCAGAGCAGATAGGAAGCCTGGCGGTATTCCTTGCAGGTGATGATGCAGAATATATCACAGGAACAGCGAACGTGATAGATGGAGGTAATATGATTCCGGAGACAAGTGTGATGGGATTATAATGGTGTTTTCGTATAGTTGTGTACCAGATAAAACTGTTGATAAATTATTGTATGAATAATAACTGTATACAAACAAATTACATTACATATAGTAGATGTGCATTAAATACAATATGCCAGCGATATATGGTAAATGCATAAAATGATTATACAGAAAAGATGAAACCAGGGAAAATGTTATATGGAAAAGAAGGTGAAAAATAATGGCTAAAATAATAGCAACATCATCAATATATCTTCTTACAATGTTATTTGCATTTGTATTAAAAAAAGTGGGACTTTTTCATAAAGAAGATAAGAAAACATTATCCAATCTTATATTCTATGTGACATTGCCGGCTTCTCTTATAAGTGGTTTTACAGGCGCACAGGTCAATGTGTATTATGTAGTGTCGATTCTTATAGGCTTTGGCGTGAATACAGTTATGGTAATAGCAGGACAGCTTGCCTCCGCACGTAAGGGAAGAAAGATGCAGGCTATATATGCTGTAAATGCATCCGGTTTTAATATGGCATGTATAGCAATACCATTTCTTTCCAACTTTTATCCTGACGGAGTTCCATATCTATGTATGTTTGATGTGGGCGATTCTTTCTATACGTTGGGCACAACATATGCGATAGCACAGATGCGCATGGGGCAGGCGGATAAAGAAAAGTTAAGTACACAGCAGGAAAATATATGGAAAAACGCAGAGCATAGTTTATCTGGAAATATATATAAAGAGACAAAAGAAAATGAATCAGGTAATATAATTAATAATGATTCTGTTGAAAATAATACAAAATTGAAAAAATCAGACATACAAATATCGTTTATATTTAAAAGTCTGTTTACATCAGTGCCGTTTGATGTGTATTTTATAATGACGATTCTATCTTTCATGAATTATAAATTACCGGAAATTATCATTCAGGCGGCGGATTTCTGTGGACATGGCAATGGCTTTCTTGCAATGATGATGATAGGAATATCTCTTGAACTAAACATGAGCAGGGAAACAGTCGGAGAGGTTATACAGCTGCTTCTGTTAAGATATGGAATTGGGATAATATCAGCTATATTGATATTCTGTGTATTTCCAGCACCACTTGTTATGAGACAGATATTATGTGCGGCAGTGTTTTCATCAAGCGCAGCAGTATCTATCATATATTCTGAGAAGCTTGGAGTATCAACAGATATAGCAGCAGCCCTCAATCCGTTGTCAACAGTGTTGATGATACCGGTTATGGCACTGGTTGTAGCGGTTACTATGTGAAAAAATATAATGTATTTGCTGACAGCAAGTTAGATGAAGAGTAATGGTAGTGAAAAATAGTGTAAAAATAGTGAAGAAATAGTGAAAAATAGTGTAAAAATAGTGAAATAATAGTGGAAAAGGCATAGAGTAAACATATAAAATATTGTATACTGTAAGGTAATTGCAAGGTGCTAATGTTATTATTAATATACGTTATGGAAAATATAAGTGATCATAGCATTGAACCAGTTATGAACATATACAGACAGATAGATGGGGTGAGCGGTATACATGTACAGAATTATGTTAGTCGAGGATGATAAAGAGCTGGGAGAAACTATAAAGAGTCTTCTGACTTTAAAAGGATATGATGTAACACTTATAGGAAGTGTAAAGGAGTATAATAAGCATACAGAAGTATTTGATATGTATCTTTTGGATGTAAAGCTTCCTGATGGAGATGGTTTCCAGATATGTGAAAAAATCAGACATAATCTAGATGCTCCGATCATATTCATAACATCATGTGATGATGAAGCATCTATTGTTAAAGGTCTTGATATCGGTGGAGATGATTATGTAACAAAACCTTTTCATAATGCAGTATTGCTATCAAGGATAAGTGCCAACTTAAGAAGAAGCGGCATGAGTGATGGAGATGTTTATAAGAAGGGCGAGCTTGCAATATATTTTGACAAGTACAAGCTGTACAGGGCAGGCAACGAGCTTAAGCTTTCCAACAATGAGTGGGATATGCTTAAGATACTTGTTGAAAATAAAGGAAGAGTTGTAAGACGAGACGTGTTTTTTGACAGACTGTGGGATATACATGGTAACTTTGTTGAATATAACACACTGACTGTTAATATGAGCCGTCTTAAAGCTAAGCTTGGCACATTTGGAGAGGAAAGAATATCATATATAGAAACTATCAGGAATGTAGGCTACCGCTGGATAGCATAGATGACTAATGCATAATAGTGATAGTGTCAAATGGCATATGAAAAACAATAAGACAGTTTTGCATGTTTACAGGGAGATAAGGTATGAACAATAATAAAAAAATTCAGTCTGGCAGTTCAAAAAACAATATAGACAGAATTATAAGAAATTATAGAAAAAATCAGACATTATTTGTTATAGGAACAGCAGTTACCAATGCACTCATTGTTGCATTTCTAACCATATATTATAGTATCAGACAAAGGGCTCTAGTTGGAGCCCTTTATCTATATGACAACAATTCGGCAAAGAATCTTATAGATAGAATGATGCATATGAATATTAGCAGGAGTACATATGATGCAGGAACAGAGGCGATGGTACAGGCAGGATACACAAGAAGAGGATATGCATATCTGTCGCATATTAATGGTGAGGTAGTGATGTATACAGTTATAGGTCTAATTATTGCTGTACTACTGGCATATGGACTTATACATTGCTACAGGATAGGAAAAAAGGATTGTCTTGGAAGTCTTAAGGCGTATGCAAGGGAAAATGAAGTATTGAATGAACAGTTAAAAAAGGAACATGAATACAATATATGCCAGTATAAAAAGATGCAGGAGTTTGTGGAGAATATAGCACATCAGATAAAAACACCACTTTCAGTTATGACGATGAAGCTAGAGATGCTGCAGGATATATTAAATGATATAAAGTCAGAGGATATATATACAGATAATAGTGATAAATCCGTTGAAAAAATAAAGAAAGAAGCTGGTAAATATGTCGTACAAACATCGGATGAATGTATATCAGAACAAAAACAATGCCTACAGATGGCATCTACAATAATATCAGAGTGTACAAAGAGTGCATTTAAGATAAAGACATTTATAAAGAAGCTGCTTGATATAAGCAGAATTGAGTCAGGAAAAGTAGTGCTTGCTACAGATAAAGTTATTCTTGACTATATTGTAGAAGAAAGTATTGAAAGTGCAGTTGCAGATAAGTCCAAGGTAATAGTTGACTATGGCACAGAGGCAAAGAGAGCCATGTATGCAGATGAGGGCTGGTTAGCAGAAGCATTTATTAATATTATAAGCAACAGCTACGAATATATATGCGACAGAGAAGATGGACGTGTGTACATAGATATAAGTAGTAACAATGAAGTGTGCATAATAAAGATAGCGGATAATGGAGAGGGTATAGATAAGACCCACCTTGCAAGTGTATTTGACAGATTCGAAGGCAAGAGCAGCCAGAACGAGTTTCATGCAGGTATAGGCTTAAATCTGTCAAAGCTTATAATCGAGGCACATCATGGAAGTATAAAGGCAGCTAACAGTGAGAAGTATGGAGGAGCAGAGTTCAGGATACTACTGCCTTTATATAAGCTGAAGGGAAAAGTCGAACATAATTAGGAAAGTGATAGATACATAATACATGTCAGATATAAAAACATTAAAGTATATAAAAACGTAAGTTATATGTAAGCAGCCTGTTATATGATTATAAGTGGGAGCAGGGTAACCTATATAATCAGTACCCGTATTGGGAGCATAGGGGACGGGTACTGATATTATTTTAATATGAAGCAGGGGTGATGACATGAATACAGCTTTTTTTGATTATTGCATAAAAAGTCTTAAAAGACGGAAAAAACAGGTGCTCAAAGCGGCAATGGCTGTATTTTTGTCATTTACATTTGTAGCAGGTGTACTCCTTTTTCAGAATAATATGTATGAATGGCAGATACAGTCAGCAAAACACAGATTTGGTGACTGGTTTGTTATGATGAATGGTAACGACAGCACGGAAAATAAAGAGCTCAAGTCACATCCTTATCTTAATGAGTCTGGTAAAGCAAGTATAGTAAACTATCAATACGATAATAACTGGAGTCCGACAGATATTAAAATAGGTTATATGGATGATAATTTTGTAAGACTTGGCAACATAACAGTCGATAAGGGGCAGCTTCCGAAGAACGATGATGAAATAGCAGTTGAATGGAATACACTCCTTTTACTTAATCAGGGTACAGATATAGGACAGGATATTACTCTGAATATAATCGTAAATAATCCCAAAACAAGTTCAGGCTGGGATCGGACAACAAAGACATATAAGCTGGCAGGAATACTTAAAAGTTACACTAATGTATGGGTTGGCGGAAATAATCTTCCAGGTATCGTGACTACAAAGGATGAAACACAGAACATAAAAAGAAGCAATTCAGCAGTATATATATATTCAGCAGGAAATTATATATCAGGAGATTATAAAGATATATATGAAGGATTGAAGAAAAAAACAAGTGGCTCAATTATATATAACAGTAGTCTGTATGACTATGAACCATGGAGTGGCAGTTATATATATGAATATATGTATATTGTCCTTGTTATACTGGGAGTAGCGGGTATAGCCTATCAGTTATCTGTATATAATAAAACAAGAAAAAATGTATACGGCATAATAAAAAATATGGGTGCAGCAAAGCTGCAGATGATAGCTTTTATATGTGTTGAAAATGCTGCCATAGTTATATGTTCATCTGTTATAGGTCTGATTGTTTCAATAATTGCAGCAAAACTTATAAGCTTCATAATTGAATTAAGAACAGGAATAAGCTTTTTTGCAATAGATAAAAAAATATATATAAGCCTTTTGATTATGCTTATTATTGCGATTGCAGCAGGAAGCATTGTAAACATATGTGGACAGAATTCTAACAGATTTCATAAGTATATAAGTCGTTATAAGATGAAAAGGCTATATAAAAAAGACAGACATATACATACATTAAACAGAAACAACTATATAAGCGAAACATATAAACGTCTTATATTAAGACAAGGAATGGTGCAGAACATATGCATAAGATTATTTTCACTGGCTATGATGATAATTATGATTGTATGTATAGTGAATTCAGTAAGAACATACACTGGTTATAAGAAAAGCTCACAAAAATCAGACATTATTGCGTTTTATAAACAGGATAGTAATGCAGAATACATTATATGTAATGCAGAGATAGAAGCACAGCTGGAATATAAGAGTGGAAACACTCCAGATTTGTTTAAGTATGTAAGAGATTGTTATAACAATGCTATTAATAATGTGTCATGGGAAATGTATTCAGATGCTTCTAAATCAAGTATGTCTGATACTGACAGAATTACATTTAGTAATCGTAATCTTAAGTACAATATAAAGAATGCAGATGCACTAATGTACAAGGATATGGATGAAAACACTATTGAGTATTTACGTGGTATAACTGGTGTAGATGATATCAGTTATGGTTATTTCGAGACAGCAAGAGTATGGACCTGGAATACCATGGATTACAACAAGATGGGTATTCCGTATTATGTAGATATTAATGATAATAAGAATACTAATTCTAATAATGCGTCATATAACAGTGAACAGATTAATCCAAAGTATTTGTTTGCAACAGAGTATGTAGAAGCTGATAGCAGGGTATATGATGTGTTAGAAGATATTACAGATAAAGGTGAGATTGACATACAGGCATTCAAAGATGGCAGACAGGTTGTTGTATTTATAGATAAAAATCCAGAGGATGAATATGATGATACAATAAGCAAGGGCACAGATATAGGACTTATGTGTTATAAAGGATATCCTGAAAAGTACAGCTATACAGATAAGAATTATGCCAGCAGTTATTATATGACTATATATAACTATATGCGTGATAAAGGAATAGTCACAGATGATTTTAATAGAATTGTCAGTGAATATTTCAGCTCGTTAATAGCTGATAATAAGCAGGATAAGTTAGAACAGATGACAGAGCTGTTTGAAAAAAATGATGTAAGGTTTTTAGATGATTTTTATGCGTACTGGGCAGACAAAGACGAAGAACAGTTTTACCAGTATGTTGATTCATATCTTAATACACACATTGCAGATGAAAAACTTAAAGTATATGATTACAACTCTGTCTATGTACCAGCGGTTACAGCTGAAGTTGCAAAGGTAATATATGTTGACGATGAGGTAAAAGAAAAGCTTAAGGAATATATACCGGAATTCGGACAGTATACGATGCTTGCATCAGATGAACTGGGAAAGAAGGCACTGGATACACAGAATAATATATTAAAGGATTATCTCATGCTTGAGGAACTTCCAGAGGAAATCAACCTTTCAATGAAGTATAACCAGATTAATGTAAGCTATGGTCTTAATTCAATATATAATGGAACAGCTAATGCGGTAGCTTCTTATCTTGGACAGGCTGGATATGCATATAACAGTTATTCGCAAGACAAAGATGTCATAAAGAGTAATACAATAGAAGCATATATCCTATATGGGTTTACAGGCATAACTGCTCTTTTGGTGTATGTTGTCATAAGTATGATTATATTAAGAAACCGACTTTTGCAGTATCGGGACAGAATAAAGATATTAATAAACACAGGTGCCGATAATGATGTAATATTTAGCATATACATGAAGCAGAGTATAAGAGAAATGTTGTGGTGTATTATACTTATGCCGATGATGCTTATATTAGAGATAATATGTATAAAAAGGGGATTGCGTGATATCTGATACAAAATGGAAGAAGGTGCTTGATTGAATACAGAATTTATCAGTTATTGTATAAAAAGTGTTAAAAGACGATGGAAAAGTATCTTAAAAACAGCATTGTCAGTATTTCTTGCATTCATGTTTGTTGCAGGAATTATGCTGTTTAAGATTAATATGTATGAGTATCAGATGCAGTCTGCAAAACACAGATTCGGCAACTGGATTGTCATGCTTTATGATAGTAACTTAGAAGAGAATAAAGAGCTTAAGAATCATCCGTATCTGAACGAATCAGGTAAAGCCTCAGTTGATAATTATGTGTTTGAAAACGATGAACAGACAGATATTAAGGTTGGGTTTATGACTGATGACTTTATAAGGATAGGCAGCATATCATTAAAGAGCGGGAATATGCCGCAAAATGATGATGAAGCTGCCATAGAGTTGAATACACTTCTTAAGCTTAATCAGGGAACACAGCTAGGACAGGAGATACATATATTTGTCCGCAAAGGAAGTAATCAGACAACGGAAACTATAGAAAAAACATATAAGCTTACTGGAATTCTTAATAATTATACAAGCATCTGGAATGGTGGAAATTATATACCAGGTATTATTGTTACACCAAGTGAAGGAGAGAATATTAACCAGGTAGGAAAAGCAGCATATATATATTCATCTAATAATTATAT
>JBNMGS010000019.1:0-11436 GCA_050872365.1 Lachnospira sp. | reverse complement strand
GAAGTGTTCCACCGCTAACGAAAATGTTCCACCGCACTTGGAACTCAACAATTCTTTATTATCAATGCTTTTCAGAATGTTGTTCCACCACTCAAAAAGTGCGGTGGAACACAAGAATGCTTGATAATAGAGGCTTTACATAGGTTTGTTCCACCTCTTTATATATTTATATATAAAAAAAATAAATAAATACATGTATAATACCATTAATATACATTGTATAGCATATTACATGTAATTTATATATAAAAGTTTAAAATGCGGTGGAACGGTGGAACAAACGCCTATTTTGTTTGAAAACCATTGATAATAAAGGGTTTTGCTGTTCCACCGGGTGGTGGAACACTAGGTGCTGCGGTGGAACACTTTGACCTGAATTCTGTATTTTTTCCTTTTATGCTTGCAAATGCAAAACGAAAGTGTTAATCTTATAACATACACAAGCCTTTGTGTATTATCAATTTTAGTTTATTCTTACGCTTCTAATGCGTAACGTTATTTCTACACATATCATATGTGTACGTTAATTCTTACACCACTGAGTGTAACGTGTATGTATATTTTATGCTGAGGCATAATCGTTTACGTTTTCTGCGGTTGTGATTATTCACGAACTGCATCAATTTATTTCCAATAACATTTAATTAAACAATAGTATTTTTACAGACATATGTATAAAATTGGCGAAAATTTTATATTGCTGTCTTGTAAATTCGTCTACTCACATTTCTTGTTATATGGATAAAAAATAATTCACAGAAGGAGCGTGTTTCACTGATGACATATGATTCTATAATTGATAGTGCACTTCTTGATGCATTCAGTCAAATCTCTAACACTACACCAACCCCAGACATTAATTCCATGAAAGACACGGCATTAGATACTATCCAGCAATATATTACTATTACAAATCTCAACTACTGCTCTAAAAAGAGTGCATATGTATTGCCTAAAAAGCTATCAAATTATGTTATCTCAAGGTTTATGTTGTTTTTATATGATGTAAAAAACATTTATTTTACAACAAATAAAAGCAATGCAATTCTGGCATTTTATAATCCAGAAGATGGCATTTATTATTTGTATCCAGAACGCCCTGCATACATAAACAACCTGATAAGACAATTTAGTAAAGAAATGACAACTAAAGATATTGCAGAAGTTGTCAGCTATTTATCTGATACTGCTGAGCTTGCAACTCCATGTAATAATCCAGATTACGTGCCACTTAACAACGGTATCTTTGATTACAAATCAAAGCAGCTTATGCCGTTTACACCTGAACTTATTTTCGTTGCAAAATCAAGTGTAAATTACAATCCTAATGCAACTAATATCGTATTGCATAATGATGATGATAATACAAATTGGGACGTAGAAAGCTGGGTTGCAGATTTATCATATAATCCCGAAGTTGTAAATTTATTATGGCAGATTATAGGTGCTATATTACGCCCTAATGTAAGCTGGAATAAAGCCATATTTTTTACAAACACAGTTGGTAATAATGGTAAGGGAACTTTATGCGTAATGCTCAGGGAACTTTGCAGTAAAGTTGCACCACTCTCTCTTGATGATTTTCAGAAAGAATTCAGCCTTAGTATGCTGATAGGAGCACTTGCAAATATTGCAGATGAAAATGATGTTGACAGCTTTAATAAATCTAACAGAAATTTTAAGACCGCTGTAACAGGTGATATGCTCAATATTAATATCAAATACCAGAATCCTGTACAGTATATTTTTAAGGGTCTTATTATCGAATGTCTTAACGATTTACCAAAGTTTTCTGATAAGACTGATTCTCTTTATCGAAGACAGTTATTTGTACCATTTGACAAGTGCTTTACAGGTATAGAAAGACCTTACATAAAAGACCAATATATGAAGAATAAAGACGTGCTTGAATATGTAGTTTATAAGGTCTTAACTCTCATGCCTGATTATTATAGATTTGATGAACCACAGGCTTGTAAAGATATGCTTGATACAGTCAAGGTTAACAACAGCCCGATTCGTCAGTTTGTAGCAGATTTCTTTGAGCCGGATTATTTCCATTGGGATTTAGTTCCATATACATTTTTGTATGATTTATACAAAGCATGGTTTGCAAAAAATATTCCATCTGGAAAGGTTCAGAGCAGGAATACATTTCTGCTTGAATTCAAGCAGTTATTAAAGGCAGATTATTCAGATAAATGGTATGTCAGCGACAAGAGATTCAGAACCAGAACACATATGGACAAGCCCGACTTATTGATAGTAGATTACAATCTTACAGACTGGATGAATCCTATGTACCGTGGCAATGACAACGATAAAATATGTAAGCCGGCATTACGTCCATCATATCGAGGAATTATGCGATTATCTGCTATGGATGCAAGTGACATTAATGACACTGATGAAGATACCAAAGATGATGAATCAAAAGACAATATCATAACAAGTAATTATATGCACAATTAATCAATTTTCAGGAGGTTTTATTATGGCAAAACATTACGATAATTACGAAAGTTTACAGAACCAGATTGATGCTTTAATTGCAAAGCAGAACGCATTAAAAGTTGTTAATTTTGATACACTTTGCACTCTTCTTAAAAAGGACAAATTGTTAGATAAATTAATGGATTTATCTAAGCCGGAATTGAAGTCAGTAGCAAAGCAGATTGAACAGAATATTGACGACTTTATCAGTAAAGCAAAGGCAGAATCTAAAGCCAAGAAAGCACCTGCTGTTGCACCTGTGGTTGAACCAATTTCAGCCGGAAATGAACGCCCAGTTTCTGTACCTGCTATGCCTGCAAGACCAGCCACTAATTCTGATGTAACTTCACATCATACGACACCAGTTTCAGGTGTAAATAATACAGAAAATGCAGTCCGCAGACCAGCTGCTAATACTACCTCTGGCGTTATGCCAAAAACAGCTGAGGAAATTGCTGCTGCAAGAATTGCACGAGCAGAAAGTGCAGTAAATTCTGTTGCTCATAATACATCAGTAAAGGCAGATATTACAGGCGTAAATGCAGCTAAAAATGCATCCGCAAACAAGCCTGTATATTCTAACTTTGGTATCTAAAAAATCAGGGTGCCAAAAGTGTGAAAAAGGGAGTGAAACTCCATAGGTTTTCACAAAAAGAAGGGGTCAAGGGGAAACTTGTTTCCCTTGCAAGTAAGGGTGGTGCGTAGCAGCGAACCTGACAACGTCAGGGTCGCAACCCATTACTTGCATTTATTTTGTTGCGGGATATCCAGATAATACAAAGTAACCGCTCATAATAACGTGTTATCAATATAAGAGGTGTTAACAATATGAAAGAAAATCGAGAAAACCCACAGGACAAATTAGTGCCCATAAATATACGTTTTCCTGCTGGTGTTTTAGAGGTTATCAGTACAGTTGCCAAGAAAAATAAAACATCTATCGCACAGCTTGTCCGTATGCTCGTAGAAAACCGCTTAACCGGGTATCTTTCCAGCGTGCATTACATAGATGAAAAGCAGGGCGATGATATACAAAAAGAGCTGTATAATTTATCATCTAAACTTGATGATATTAAGTTTGAATTAAACAGAATTGGAGTTAATTACAATCAAGAAATACGTATTAAAAATATCAAAGAAAAATACAAATATTGTACAGATTCCCAGTCTGTTTTACAGCAGGGAAAAGAAATTATTGCCGTGAAAAATAGTGACAGTTTAGATAAAAATGAACTCGAAAATATCTTACAAAGATATGAAGCGGCAACGAAGAAAGCTGGTGAAGAATTATGCCGTATTCTCGAATAACATCTTCCAGAAATGGACGGGCTGCATTAGCGTATGCACGTGGCTTTGATAACAAAGGTCATAACAATAATGTAATACGAAATATTGCAGTTGGTTCAGTTGGATTACTGCCCGATAATGTGAAGCCATATGAAGAACAAATGCAATCATTTTGGAACAAAGCTTCTGACTTAAATAAGAACCAAGTAAGACGTATTATATTATCATTTTCAAAGAAAGAATTAGACCCTGACGACCCAGCCAGTGCCCTCACTGCTATGCACATAGCAAAAGAAACTTTGCAGCGTGCCTACCCCGGTTTTCCTGCTGCAATTTTCGTACAGAATGATGGTGTAGGTCATAACCTGCACGTGCACTGTGTTGTGTGTAATGTGAATGCATTTACGCATAAAGGATTCTCAGATGAGCAGACAAAATATTATTATCTGGAGAAGAATTTTGATGATGTTGCGGCACAGTATATCACACTGGATTATGGTGAAAAATTCCCAGAAAAAGTGACACAGAATGAACGCCGTTTAAGGGATTATAATCATGCAAATTCCGACCAAAAATATATATGGAAAGACGACCTTAAATCAAGGATTCTTGCCAGTATGCTTATGTCATATTCAGAAGAAGAATTTAAGAATAATCTTAATAATTTAGGTGCAGTTTACACAAGAAAACATTCTAAAAAACAGGGCGATTATCTCTTATATGAACTTAAAGATACAAGCAAATTTAAGGACGGAAAAATACCTGCTAATCTTAAGTCAAAATCATACAAATTGGGTGATGAATTTGGTATCAGGGCACTTGAAGATAATATCGCTTTAAATGTCTATAATAAGCTTAAAGAAGATAAGCAGAATCAGCCAGAACAAAAGCCGTCAGCACCCCAGAAAGTCGTACCAAAACAACCAGACATACCACCCCAGACAGACATACAAAAACAACCAGATTACGATGACGGCGTAGTGATTTCACTTGATGAATTTAATATAAAATCTGACGATGAAAAACCTGTAATTACTACCCCAAAAACCAAGAAAACAAAGAAGAAAAAATATACTCAGAAGCCTGCCGGTAAGAAGCCAAAAGAACCTGAACCAGTTAATGAACCAGTACAGGATTCTGACAAAGATTTTGAGGAATTTTTATCTGCATACGATGATAATTTATACGGGCAAACAGATACGTTTGAACAGCAGGTTGATGCCGTGGATAAAGAGTATAAATACATCTGTAAAAATCCTGATTCACCTCTTTTTGGTATCGACCTGACAAAAACTATTGTACCTGAAACAAAGGCTCCATATGAGGCAGATAAGGCGGTTAAAAGACAGGAAGAGCAGCAAAGACTTAATATTAACAGCAGACGTATGGACGAATTTAATTCCAGATTCCACACTACAATGGAAGCACTTGAACGTGAAGAAAAACGTGAGAAAAAACGTGGATATGAGTTTGATTTTTAACATAAAAAATTACTGACTATCGTAACTGACAGCCAGTAATTTTTTTTGCTTATATCATGTATTATTTGGTCTGTGTAATGTTACCATTCTTATCAATCTTCCACACCTGTACGCACTTATCATCCGGATAGTTTTTAAGCTCATCTATTGTAAGTTTTCCCACCGAATTATACCATTCATCATCACCAGCGGTACGCCTTATAATTGTATCATTATACATCGTTGATGATGCTTTCACGATTACAAGTTTACGCTGTTTCCACTGTGCATAAAGATTGACAACTGAACCATCGGTTGTAGTCAGATTCTTTACTGTTGAACCGGGACTTATTATATCAGTTGAAGCATTTTCAGTAAGCGCCCAGCCTGTAAATGTAAAGCCTGTACGAACAGGTATATTGTCTGGAATTGTGACAACTTTATCATATACTGCTGTAATGTCATCTGGCACATTTGTTACTGCTTCTCCAAGCACCTTTTCAAAATGAATTGTGTATGTTATAGGTGTTATTGTTTCATTCCATACAGCAGTCATAATCATATTTTTTGTTACTGTGAAAGTCTTTCCGGCATCATATATTTTACCATCAAGACTGCTCTCCCAGTTTGCAAAATCATACGTATGATTATAACCATCGTGGCTTACTGGGTTTCTGTCGCAATATGCAAGTTTTACCTGTACTCCCCTGACATTATTAATGTCACTTGCATTACAGAATACATCTATAGTTATCTGTGCGGCTGAATCTTTCAATGTTCCCTCTTTAGGGTCATACACAAGCGTTGCTTTGGCTGTGTAAACTGCATAATATGTTGCGTTATCTGATACTGTCAGACTGCTGCTACCAGCAACCTGCGCTGACGTTGCGCCGTCTTTATTTATGTCAGATATGCGGTTATATCCTACCGGTTTACAACCTGTCGTATCATCCCAGTTATAAGCTCTGATAGCTGGCACCGTAATTACGCCCTGTCTTTCTTTATTCCATATCGTAACATTAACTGTTCTTGCTCCCTGACAATCTATGAAAGTTGTCACAATGTCTTTTGAGTAAATAGCATAATATGTGATGTCTCCTGTGCCCATTTTCGCATTTAAAGGCTTCATGCTGTCAACTGTATCATATTGAGTGTTCCAGCCCTTAAAATCGAAATTAGAGCCTTTCACAGCTATATTGTCGAAATCGCTTGAACTATAAGCGTTTCCATAATACACAGATATTGTGCGGTTTGTATTAGAGGTATTATCTTTCCAGTAACCGCCGTTTTCGGCTACATTGAATGTTACAGTGTGCTTGATACGCTTGTAATATATTCTGATTACAGTTCCGTTACTGTCAGCAGTCACAGTAGTTTTTTCAGGTGTCTTATCAGAATCATATTCTATACCACCAGCAACAATTAAGCTCTTATCAATGCAGGCTGTTGATAATATATCTGTATGATAATTGTAGACTGGCTGCCCATTAACACCTTTTACAGTCTTATCAGGCTTACTGCTGTAATTGCCGTTTGTATCCATTATGTAATGTTCTACAATTACAGGATACTGGTTAATCTGCCAGTGTGCTGTAAGCTTCTTGGTATAAGCTGTATCAGCAGGCATTATTGTCAGACTGTCTATCTTATTGTTACCATCATACCAGCCTGTAAATGTATAACCTTCTCTTGAAGGTGTACTGAATGTAATTGTCTTATTCTTCCACTGGGCTGTGAATGTCATATCACGTTCTACAGTATAATTCTGTGATGGATTCCATGATGTTTTATTGCTGTCAATCCATTTATCAAACTCAAGACTGCCTTTAATGGCTGCTACGCTGCTTCCACCGTTAGAATCAAAACTTATGTTATAAGAACGACCTGTAAACTTATTTGCAGCAATATTTACTGATTTACCATAAGGATAAGTCTCTGTGAAGTTATTTGCTGTTGCATTGGTTGCTCCTTTGTTGTAAGTGAGTGTGTAATTATTAGCTGTTGCTTTAGCTGCAAATGTCTTGTTGCCCGGTGTCATTGTAAACGAATAAGATGTATCGCCTGACACTTTGCTGTTATCCAGATACCAGCCATCAAAATTATATCCAGTTTGCACAACTGCATTGATTGTTACTTTATCGCCATCATGATATGTTCCATCACCAGATGTTGAAGATATACCAGTAGTTTTTGTTGTCGTTACTGTATAGCCTACTGGTGTCCATTGAGCATACAGGTTAATATTATCTCCATCTTTTGCTGACAGATTCTTTACAGCCTGCTCATCATTGTATGTTACACCTGTACCGTCTGGCTGTGTATTCCAGCCTGTGAAATTCCAGCCATTAAGACTGTAACCGTTTTGTGTTAATGTAACTGCTGTGTCATATTTGACATTGTTCATAGCTGCTGTGTTTCCTGTTACATTGCCAGTTGCGCTGGAAGGCTTATTGTTATTAAATACTATGTTATAACTTATTGGCACTGCATTTGCAGTTAAATTAACATCATTAACAGGCATACTAAATGTATAATTGTTATCTGTGGATACAACATTACCACTGCTGTTAGTCCAGCTTGTAAATAGGTATCCAGTCTTTACATCTGCCTTAACTGTAACGTCTTTTCCTACTGTTATATCAGCTCCTGAAGCATAATTAGTTGAACTGATTCCTGTTCCAGCAAATGTTTTAAGATGTGATGTACCTACAATCCAGTTAGCTGTATAGCTTCTGTTGCCTGTACTTCCCTGATTTATTATTACTGTCTTATCTGCTGTATTAAGTTCTGTTCCAATCCAGCCTGCAAATATATATCCGGGTCTTGTTGGATTATTTAATGTAAAGGTTGGCGTTTCAACATTGTACCTGTCTGGATTAATCTTTCCGTCAAGCGTTCCTCCTGCAAGGTCATATGTAATTGTATAATCTATAGCCTCAGCGTTAGCAGTTAATGTTACGTCATCTGTTACTGTCAGCTGTGATGAAGACGTACTTGATATATTCTTACCATTGCTGTCAGTCCAGCCTGTAAAACGATATCCTGTTTTAGCAGCTGCATTTATAGTTATATTTTTACCATGTCTGTAAGTACCATTTCCTGATACTGCTGATATGCCAGTCTGCTTATTAAGTGCTACTGTGTGTGTTTTCCTTTTAACTGTTACATAATACGTTGCATCTTTTGAAGCAAGCTCACTGAATGATGCATCCTCATATGTATCATCTTTATCTCTCACCCATGTAACAGGTGTTCCTACTGTGTATTCTCGTCTGTTAATGACCATTTCTTCTTTAGCATAAGTTCCTGTTTCAATGCCTTCATACCTTGCTATGACAGAAACTTTTACTTTCTGTTGCAATGCAGCTCCCCATTGTGCTGTAAACACAGAATCCCTGTTGTCAAAAAGTATTTTCCACTTCTGTTTTGTATTACTGTCTGACTTCCAGCCTAAGCCTATGTTACTATTTGCAACTGTTCCCTGTGCTGTCATTCTTAAATTAGGGTTAGCTTTGGACGTTATATAATAACAGCCATCTCCTGCGACTGATAAAGTCCACATCTGGCTGCTGCTCCAGTCAAGGTTACAGTACTTTACATCCATACTAGCTGTATCAGCTGTTACGTATTTGCCTAATGCACTGTTTACTATAAAATAATCATCACCATTTACATGTATAAAGCTCCAGTATTCACCATTGCCGCCCCATGCATCTGCTAACTGTATGTTAAGACCACTGTCATTACTTGCACCACCCCATGCTATATCCATGACAAGACCACTGCCGGCGCTCTGGATATATGCCTTACCCTGATAGTTATCATTAACAGGCATTACATCTCCACCATTGTAGTAATTATTCTTATCTGTTTTCCAGTACATGAAAGGCTTATTAAACTTATTACCAAATCCAACTGAATCATTACCCATTACTGCACCTTTATCATATACAAGGCTTACCATGCTGTAATATACAAATGTATCATTACCTGTACCACCACCAGCATTGTTCTTATCAAAGTAGGCTAATCCAGCCTTGTCATATACATACGTTGTTGCTGTTGTATCAGCAATTATAGTTCCTTTAAGACTTCCTGCATCGGTTAAAATATATCCATTCTTTGACTTAAGATTTTTAAATTCATAAGTCGTGCCGTAGGGATATGTCTTTTCCCAGTCTGTAATGTTGGCGGCTTCCAACTTTCCATCAATGTATAAATCAACTGTACCTAGGTCATAGCCATCACCTTTTAACTTATCAAACCATACACCACAATAATCAGCATCAAGTTTTAATTGATAAGAATTAAGTTCCCACTGTGCTTCAAATGTTGCGTTTTCAAAAAGTGAAGACCAGTATTTACCATCTGACATCATTGTTTTTAATTGCTCTGTAGTATAGATTTTATCTTTCTGCTTTCCAGTACCGTCTTTAATCTTCCATCCTGTAAATTTATAACCCGGTCTGGCTGGCTCTATAATCTTACTGCCATCTACGTTTGCTGTTCCCAATCGTTCTACAGTATATGATGATTTAGATGTATTATTGATATTAACACTTCCACCATTACAATCAAATATGTATGTGAATGGTGCTGTTACAAGGTAGAATACAGGAAAAGTCTTAGATATTTTGTCTGGGTTAAGATTCAAATTGCTACCACTACCTTCGTGTAAGTCACCATTATTCCATCTGAATATAGGTGTAATATACTTTACATCTCTTTCTCTCATAGACTGTGTAACACCTTTAGGATAACCATCACAACCATATGTAGCCTTATTATCTACAGACTTACCAATAGTCCATGTACCACTGGAATCACACCACTCACCATCATACACCATATATCCAGATTTATCATATTCAGATATACTCCAGTAAAACTTTTTACCAGTATTAATGGATGAACCACCATCATCGGCTGTATCTTGTGTAGCTGCTATGATATTTATCTCCTGAGCATTATTAACCTCTATCTTCTTACCATATGTTACTCTTGATGTAGCCTCCATTCTTACATCATCAAATTTAGGCGATGATTTCTGATATATTACACCTACATTTGTTGTAGTATTAGAACCATACGTTATAATGTCACTTAAAGATATTTTTGTAGCACCTTTGCTTTTTCTAAAGTCAACATAACCAAGCTCATTCCAGTAATCATACGCAGCATATACACTACTGAATACTGATAAAAAGACTGCTAAACAAGTCATACATGCGCTTGCTGCTACAATAATTTTTTTCTTAATTCTTTTCTTTTTATTCATACGAAAAGCCCCTTTCTTAAAAATAAAAGGGATTACTCCTCAATACTATTATTGTTAAATAATTTCGTATTAAGTCGTAATCCCTTTAGGATAATCAACTATTAAACTGTTGTACTGTATTTTATAAATATCCGGGATACATATGTATGTCACCGGGATAGTCAGCTAAGTTCAAATCATTAAAAAACATCTGTTCATTATTAGCTGGTACTGGACCGCCTGTATTAATCATCCAACATATCATTAATTTATCACCTGTAACATCATAATCAGGATAACTCTCTGGTTGACTATTATAATTGTAATACGTTTCATTCACTGGCGTTCCATCCTCATAAGCTAAGTACGTTATAGAGTCTGTATAATACAGGCTACCATCAAAATTATGATAGTATATGTGTTTTGTTTCCGTATGTGTTTGTCGCTCTGTAGGAGCTGGGGTAGGTGCTGGCGTTTCCGGTTCTGTAGGAGCTGGGGTAGGCGCCGGTGTTGCTGGCTCTGCTGGTGCCGGTGCTTCTGTTTCAGGCTCTGCTGGTGCCGGTGTAGGCGCTGGCGTTGGGTCTGGCTCTACTGGTGCCGGTGCTTCTGTTTCAGGCTCTGCTGGTGCCGGTGTAGGCGCTGGCGTTGGGTCTGGCTCTACTGGTGCCGGTGTGTTATTAACAACCTCGTTGCTTTCAGTCTTTTTTACTTCCTCGCGTGCCTCTTCGATTTTCTTTTCTTCCTGTTTAGCAGTATCAACTTCCTGCTTTACATCATCTGACACCTGTATATCAGAATCAGTATCATCGTTTGTTTCGCTGGCATCTGTAACTGTAGTTCCTGTTGTTACTTTGATTTCAGTTCCGTCTGATTTCTTAAGCGTTGCGCCATCTTTCACTGATATATCGCTTACAGACAGCTTGCCATCAACTGTTGTAG
>JBNMGS010000018.1:0-11455 GCA_050872365.1 Lachnospira sp. | reverse complement strand
ATATTATTGTCAAGATGTTCTTTGTCGTGATCCGGTCTTAATTTAATATTATTTATTCTTAATACATATTTCTTTTTCAATTACTGTACCTGTCCTGTTCTTTCATAGCTTCTATATATTTTTTAACACCACCAGCTGCTGCTCTTGCTGAGCTCCATGCCCATTGCAGATTATATCCACCGCACTTGCCATCAACATCAAGCACTTCACCTGCAAAAAATATTCCTTTAACCTTCTTGGACTGCATATCTGATGATGACACATCATTAAGATCAACTCCGCCCTGGCATATCTGTCCACTTTCAAAACCTTTATCACCAACTATATGTATATTAAAATTCTTCATACAGTCAATAAGTTTCTTTATTTCCGATATTTTTAGTTTCGATACAATACTGCCTTTATCAACATTACATCTTCTGCAAACCATAGCAGCCAGCTTTTTGTTAATCATTCCTTCAAAAAACTGTTCAACAGTCTTATATCCCTCATTTATTATCCTGTATTCAAGAATATACTCCGTATCTTTGTCATCTATATCAGGCAGCATATCTATATATGCCTGCACGTCCTTTTTTTCATCAAGCGCTTTTACTGCATACCTGCTCACCTGAAAAACTGGAATCCCGGATATTCCATAATCTGTGTATTGTATCTCACCTGTATCCTTTGCCGTTTCAACACCATCTACAAAGATTCCTACTTTTCCATTACTTCTGACTCCTGCTGCAATACTACACAGCTTTTTATCTTGCGCTACAAGTTGTACTAATGCTGGAAGCGGCTTAACTACATTTATTCCAAGTTTTTTAACAAGTTCATATCCTGAACCATCTGAACCGGTCTTTGAAGATGCCCTCGAACCTGTTGCTATTATCACAGCATCTGCTATGTAATCTATACCCTCACATTCTATTTTAAATTTGCCATCTTTTTTTTGCAGTTTTAATATATTATTAACTATAGTATTTGTATGAATACGTATTTTTTTATTTTCAAGCTCCAGTCTTAGTGCATTCTGCAACGATGCCGCCGTCATTGACAACGGATAAACATATCCATTCTTCTGTTTATAATAAACACCTATTTTTTTAAAAAATTCCAATGTATCTGATACTGTGAACCTGCTTATCACATCCATGACCCATTTCTTGTCTTCATTCTGATACATAGATTCGTCCATATAAAGATTTGTAAAATTACATTTGCCATTACCTGTCTGCAGGATTTTAGTTCCAATTTTGGGAGTATGTTCAAGAATACATACATCAATCCCATATCCGGCAAGTGTAATGGCAGCCATCATTCCAGCTGCCCCTCCACCTATAACTATACATTCATGTTCTTTTATCATCTTTGTATTTCCCATTCATCTCTCCATCTTTATATATTCCAAAACAGATTAACTGCTGTATGCCTGCAGGAATTCATATAATTCCTTCTCTCCATAAAACTCAATACCATTTTTTAACATTTCTTTCATATCATATGGCAGACTATCTGTATTAATAAGTGCATAGTCAAAAAATTCCTGGATTTCATCACCATCATCATTACCACCAGAAACACATTTGTATATAACAATCCCTTCACCTATATCACGCACAATATATTTCTGTTTTTCATCCTGTAAATTATTACCGCTGTTAATATTTACCTGTCCCGTTTCTTTATATGGAATATCCGCAGATGTCTGCAAATCATTTTTCTGTTCTTCTTGTTCTGTCGTATTATAAGTACCGCCAGAGCCAGAATTTATATCATTAAATCTTTCATTATTATGCTTTGTTGAAACAAGCATAATAATAAGAATAATAATAACCACTACAACTATACATATTGATATTACGTTTCTTCTACTCATCATTATGATACACTCTCCTTCATAATGGTAAGTATTAACATATCTTTATAAATTATACATCATAATTTAAATGCATATGGCAGCAGTTCGCTGATATCATACGAATATATTCCTGCTTTATCTTCTACAATTATGCTTTCACCGCCATGAAAAAACTCACTCATAACCTGTCTGCATATACCACAAGGGTAAGTTTTTTCACCTGAAGATGAAACTATTGCTATTTTTTCAAAATCATATTTTCCTTCACTAACAGCCTTAAATATAGCTGTTCTTTCTGCACAGTTCGTTGCGCCAAATCCTGAGTTTTCTATATTGCAGCCTGTATACACGCTACCATCTTTCATAAGCACACATGCACCAACTGCAAAATGTGAATATGGCGAATATGAATATTTCATAGCTTCCTTAGCCATGTCTAATAATTGTCTGTTTGTATACATATATCGCGCTCCCTTGTCATACTTTACATTAATGTTCGTTAGTGACATAAGAAAAGTAAATGATTGCTTTGCAGCCGCTTCCTTTTCTTTTGTGCTCACTACATCATCTGGTTATTCCAAGGTTATTAAGGACTTCACTCTGTTTAGCTTCCATAACACGGCTTTCTTCTTCAGTCATATGATCATACCCAAAAAGATGCATCATACTGTGTGCTACAAGGAAAGCCAGTTCTCTTGTAGGCGTATGTCCATATTTTTCTGCCTGTTCAAGCACCTTTTCTACCGAAACAACTATATCACCAAGCATAAGTTCACCGGAATCAGGATTAAAATAATCCTCTGTATTCATATCAAACTCTTCTTCTAATGAATCAAAATCAGAAGGTTCATCATATTCAATCATTGGAAATGATAGCACATCTGTTGCCGAATCTACCTGCCTGTATTCATTATTAATCTTATGAATAGCATCATTATCAGTAAGTGTTACATTTACTTCTACCTCATAAGGACATTTTTCATAAGCAACAGCTTCTTCTATGACTTTATTAATTATCGACTCATAATCAACATCAAGTTTTTTATCTGTTTCATATTCTATATTAACCGTCATTTCTTCTATTTCCTTTCTTTTCCTGTTTTGTTTTTCTTTCCCTTTCAGTTCTCCCGGCACTTCTTGTCTGCCTTTCTTCATACTCTTCATATGCCTTGACGATTTTTTGTACTAATGGATGCCTTACAACATCATGATTAGTAAGCTTGACAAAACCTATCTCTTCAACCTTTGATAATACTTTCATAGCAACATCCAGCCCTGAAGTAACATCTTTAGGAAGGTCCTTTTGTGTCTGGTCACCTGTTACTACCACCTTTGAACCAAAACCTATTCTTGTTAAGAACATCTTCATCTGTGCCGGTGTAGTATTCTGTGCCTCATCCAGTATTATAAATGCATTATCTAATGTTCTTCCTCTCATATACGCAAGAGGCGCTACCTCTATAAGTCCCTTTTCCATATTTGAATTAAAACTCTCTGCTCCCATAATCTGGAATAAGGCATCATATAACGGTCTTAAATACGGATCAACCTTACTCTGAAGGTCACCTGGAAGGAATCCAAGCTTTTCTCCTGCTTCTATAGCTGGTCTTGTAAGTATTATTTTATTAACCTCATTGTTTTTAAAGGCCTGTATAGCCATAGCCATGGCAAGATATGTCTTACCGGTACCCGCCGGTCCGATACCAAAAACTATCATCTTATCACGGATCTGGTCAACATAATTCTTCTGGCCTAATGTCTTTGGCTTAATAGGCTTTCCTGCTATAGTTCTGCACACTGTATCTGAATCAATCTCTAACAGACTATTCTCTTTATCATCAAACGAAAGGGATATAGCATAGTCAACATTCTGTCTGCTTATCTGATTACCACGTCTTGCCAACTCTATAAGATTATCAAGAACTCCTTTAGCTCTGTCTACAGCCATTTTCTCACCAATAATCTTAACAACTCCATCTCTTGATATAAGGTCAACCTTAAGGCTTCTTTCTATCTCTTTGGCGTATTCATCAAACTGTCCAAATACCATACCGCTGTATTCTGCCGGCATATCAACTATAACTTCTATATCACTCATATGTCCTGTTCCATCCTTTACCTATCTGATATCAATTCCAGGGTCAATTAGAATTTCCAGTTCACCTGAACACCTGTAATATTTATCTGTTGCATCTATATTAACACGACAATCCATTATTTGCACTCCTTTTTGTTCAATATGCTTAATATATGTATCAAGTCTATGCCTAAGCAGATTATTGCACTCTTTTTCATCCCTTTTATTTATAACGCAATCATATTCACACTGTGTCTCTAACCCATACATAACTTTAGAATCTATATTCCACGGCATATTTAATTTATTTTTTTCAATCACTGTATCATATGAAACATTATCATTAAAAGCAGGTCCTGCTTTTACCTGTCCATATTCATTCTCCAATATTAATCTATATCTTTTTCTTCCAGAAAACAGCTTATCATCATATTCTACATCAACAGTATCTTCATAAGGAATTACTGTTTTTATTAATATATCGGCATCAGGTCTTACATATGTTTCACCGGTAACCGTTCCTGAATCATCCGTTATTGGAATAATGCCATCGACAAGCAGCTGCCCTGATGATATCTCATCACCAACATGTACCAATGGCATACCCTCTCTGGTTATTATACTGTACACCTCTCCACTATACATTGAATATATATTATGATCTGAATTTTCATCATCATTATAGTTAGGGCTTATATCTGCTGATAATGACTTATTCATGGAATAATTTTCTTTTATATAAACTATTACCCTGGAACCTTTGATGGCAACACAAGCCCATGTAACATCAAAGTCATCCCTTATCTTTTTTTCAAGTGCATCACAATCCACCATTCTTGCAGGCTTCGCACACGATATGCCATTATCTGACATATATCTTTTTATAGTCTCATCTGTATATGTATAATTCCCGTAACAATCAATCTGCCAGATAAACATCCCCAAAACCTTAAGACTCATAAACATAATAAATGCTCCAGCAAGAAACGAATAATGTGTACGATATCTGAATATATAATATCGTGGACACGCTTTTTTAATAACTTTAATATGTACATGTGTCAGTCTTATATATTTTCTTAATCTAAAAAAATCTTTTCTTGTAACTTTTATAATTATCCTGTTTTCATATTTTCTATCGTATTTTATATGTATAAATATAATATCATCTTTTCTGCACATATTAATAAAGCGCTTTATCTCTTCGCCCTGAACAATCAGTTCTATATAAAATATATATTTAAGATGATTTCTCATAACAATCCTCATTCTCATATTATCTAAGCTGAAAGATAATTATCATAAAACACTAATCATTTTCTAATCAAATGTAATTTCTACTATTTTACCTTTTATAGAGATTTCATCCTCATCCAGATAACCTATATCAAGTTGTTCTCCATTAACGTATACAACACCTCTTTTTGTAAGCACTTTCACACACATATTATTGTATTCCATTATGGATTTTATGTTTTCAATATACATTTCTTTATTTCCTATCAATGTAAGAACAGGCAATGAAACCGATGTTCCTGGTATAGCTGCTATATCTGTCATAAAATCATCTTTATATTTTTTAATAGTGGTATGTTTTTTCACACTGTCCTTCCATTCCTGCCTGATTGAATCAGCATATGCCAATCTCATTCTAAGCAAAACGAATTACTATATAATTATATATGCTAAACAGATGTATAATATGCACTACAAAAAATCCCGATATATCTTTCGATATACCGGGATTATAATTTCGCTATAAATATTAATTGAACTTACGTTTTCTAGCAGCTTCTGACTTCTTCTTACGTCTTACGCTTGGCTTTTCGTAATGTTCTCTTTTACGAATTTCCTGCTGAATGCCAGCCTTTGCACAGTTTCTCTTGAATCTGCGTAATGCGCTATCTAAAGACTCGTTTTCTTTAACGATGACATTTGACATACCTTTTCCTGACCACCCTTCTGTTGCGTAATTGTGCTGGGCAATACATATAGGGTTTTACCTTTACCTAATCGCACAACAAATATTATATCACAGAAAAATATGAAGTCAACTGGTTTTTTCATTTTGTTGTAATTTTGTTATGATTTTACTAATCATTTTACTGCTGCCTATTATTGCAAGCCTATTACCAACTATTATTTACCAACTGCTATATAACTCGACATATTTTCTATAACTGTTCTGAAAGCACTTCTTTAGCTTTCTTTAAAAGCTCATCTATTCCGGCTGGATTCTTGCCACCTGCCTGTGCCATGTTAGGACGGCCACCACCGCCACCACCTACAAGTGATGCAACAGCCTTTATAAGATTACCTGCATGTGCACCCTTTGCAACTGCATCATCTGTAGCCATAGCTATCATATTAACCTTGTCGCTTCCAAGTGCACTGACTACAAGCACTACACCAGAACCGATTTCATTCTTAATCTTGTCACCAAGGTTACGGAGTTCGTTCATATCTACATTGTCCACCTTTGTAGCTACAAACTTAACGCCCTTAATATCAACAACATTATCTGACACATCACCAAGTGCATTATTAGCAAGCTCTGCCTTTAGCTTTTCATTCTCTGACGACAATGACTTTATCTCATCATTCATAGTATGAATTCTTCTGACAAGCTGTACGCTCTCTGTCTTTGCAGCTTCACTAGCTTCCTTAACAAGCTTTTCAAGTTCTTCGTAATACCTGATAACACCTTTATCTGTAAGTGCTTCTATTCTTCTTACACCTGCTGCAACACCTGACTCTGATATAATCTTAAAAAGTCTGATATTAGCTGTATTGGCAACATGAGTACCTCCACAGAATTCCTTAGAAAAGTCTCCCATGCATACAACTCGTACACTCTCACCATACTTTTCACCAAAAAGTGCCATAGCACCAGTCTTCTTAGCTTCCTCTATACTCATAATCTTAGTTTCAACAGGAATAGCCTCAGCTATCTTTTCATTAACTATATCTTCAACCTTCTTAAGTTCTTCTGCAGTCATACTCTGGAAATGAGTAAAGTCAAACCTTAATCTTTCAGGATCTACATAAGAACCTTTCTGCTCTACATGATTACCAAGTACTGTTCTTAAGGCCTTCTGTAAAAGATGAGTCGCACTGTGGTTCTTGCACGTATCAGCTCTGTATTCAGGATCTACTGAAAGTGTGACAACATCACCAACTTTAATCATACCCTTTGTCATAACTCCGACATGGCCGATTCTGCCACCCTTAAGCTTGATAGTAGTATCTACCTTGAATTCACCCTCAGATGTTGTGATATAACCTTTATCACCTTCCTGACCACCCATAGTGGCATAGAATACAGTTTCATCTACAATTACTGTTCCCTTGTCGCCCTCCGAAAGTGCTTCTACAACAGCTTCTTCAGTTGTAAGAACTGTAACTTTAGAATCATTCTTAAGCTTATCATATCCAACAAATTCACTTGTTATTGTAGGATCTATTTCATCATATACAGTTGCATCTGCTCCCATATAATTACTAACCTTACGTGCTTTACGCGCTTTTTCTCTCTGCTCGTTCATGCACTTAGTAAAGCCTTCTTCATCTATTGTAATATTCTTTTCTTCTAAGATTTCCTTAGTAAGATCTATTGGGAAACCGTAAGTATCATAAAGCTTAAATGCGTCCTCTCCAGAAAGAACATTATTATTCTGCTCTTCCAAAGTCTTCTCCATATCAGCTAATATACTAAGTCCCTGATCAATAGTTTTATTAAACTTATCTTCTTCTTCAGAGATAACCTTTGTTATGAATTCTTTCTTTTCTTCAAGCTCAGGATAACCATCCTTAGAACCTTCTATAACTGTTTCACAAAGCTTAGATAAGAACTTGCCATGGATACCTAATAATCTACCATGTCTTGCTGCTCTTCTTAAAAGTCTCCTAAGAACATATCCTCTTCCTTCATTAGATGGCATAATTCCATCGCTGACCATAAATGTTACTGAACGAATATGATCTGTTATTACACGGATAGAAACATCCTGCTTTTCATTCTCTTTGTACTTAACACCAGCCATCTCACATACTTTATTACGAAGTGCCTGTAATGTATCAACATCAAATATAGAATCAACATCCTGAACAACAACAGCAAGTCTTTCAAGTCCCATACCTGTATCAATATTCTTCTGGATAAGATCTGTGTAATGACCATGTCCATCATTGTTAAACTGTGAGAATACGTTATTCCATACTTCCATGTATCTGTCACAGTCACAGCCAACTGTACAGCCAGGCTTACCACAACCATACTTTTCACCACGATCATAGTAAATCTCTGAACATGGACCACAAGGACCAGCACCATGCTCCCAGAAATTATCTTCCTTACCAAAACGGAATATTCTTTCTGGTGCAATACCTATCTCTTTATTCCATATATCAAAAGCTTCATCATCATCCACGTATATAGATGGATATAATCTGTTGGCATCAAGTCCCACAACTTCTGTAAGAAACTCCCATGACCAGTGAATAGCTTCTCTCTTAAAATAATCACCAAAAGAGAAGTTACCAAGCATTTCAAAAAATGTACCATGTCTTGCTGTCTTACCAACATTCTCAATATCACCAGTTCTGATACACTTCTGACATGTAGTCACCCTTCTTCTTGGTGGAATCTCCTGACCTGTAAAATAAGGCTTTAATGGAGCCATACCTGAATTGATAATAAGCAAACTATTATCATTATGTGGAACAAGCGAAAAGCTCTTCATCTTTAAATGTCCCTTGCTCTCAAAGAAATCAAGATATAATCTTCTTAATTCGTTAACACCTCTGTACTGCACTTTAATTATCCTCCTGTTTAGCTGCCTTCTTAGCATCTAATCCTTTTCTTATCTTACCGCCGGCAAATACCGCAAGAACTAAAAGTCCAAGCATAATAACGAACTTTGCCGCTTCGAATATAATTTCTGAAACCAATGTAAGTCCTATCATAATTCTTCCTTTCTGCTACTGCCGGCTATGCAGCAGCTACAAACAACTAAATATTTTATCATAGCTCATATTAATTTTCAAGCTACCGGCTTTATTTGACCATATGTTAGTCATTCATTATAATTTACATATCACTTAATATACACATACTTCTATTTAGCAATTCCATTTTCCATTGTCAAGAAAATATCTGGCACTCTTTTCTGCTGCATTTATAATATCTTTATCATAACCAATTGTTTTTAACAACTTTATGGCATTTCTTGTCGTTGCAGGCCCTGTACGCAGTTTAAAATCAAATACAACCTCATCATCTGTAACCTCTTCCTGAAAATGATAATTATCATATTTACCACTAAGAAGCGATGTCAGCTCAACATCATGTGTTGCCGCAAAAACAAGAGCTTTGCTATTGTCAACACTTTTTAAGATTTCAGATGATGCTGCAATTCTTTCAACCGTATTCGTACCTCGCAATACCTCATCCACAAACATAAGAACCGGATGTTCATCTTTTTTATCAACGGCATCAAGTATTCTTTTAAGTGATTTTATCTCAACTATATAATAACTGTTTGAATTGCTTAAATCATCTCTTAAAGCCATAGATGAATATATTCTGTATACAGGTGCTTTGTAATAATCCGAAACACTTGTATATATAGTCTGTGATAACAGTGCATTGATTGCTATTGTCTTAAGAAATGTTGACTTACCTGATGCATTAGAACCTGTAAGTAATACATTATTACTTGTACTTATAGAATTAGCTACAGGCTTTTTTAGCAATGGATGATATACATTCTTTACTTCAAGTCCCGTTTCACTATTATATTTAAATTCAGGAACACTCCATGTCACAAGCATGTTTCTAAAAGATGCTACTGCCATGGAAGCTTCTATGAATCCAAGTGTATCTATAAGTTCATATATATATTCTTCCTTGTTATGAAACAGCTTTATAAGATTATTAAACTTTATAAGGTCAACATGTGTAAGCATTCTAAGATAATCAAGAGCCATTTCTGCTATAGAGCCATCAACATTACCAGTTTCAAGAAGCCACGATCTTTTCGTTATATCTGCAAGTTCATCTGTTATATTTTTAAGTCTGACATTGTACTCTTTAAGAAAATCCACATCAAGTGCTGTTATCTTCTTAGCACCCATAAGTAACTTAACTATATGGTTAACACATATAAAATATCTGTCAACTTCTGCTTTAAACTTATAATATGTTATTATCGAAAATGCGACTGCCGCAATACACAACCATATTCCAATAACAGGACTCACAGCACACGTAAACACTATTGCCGCAACAAGAAACAACATTGACATATAATGAAGTACATTGCTTTTTTTGGACAGCCCGACAATCACATCACAATAATCACTTATTGATATATGTTTGGCTCTTCCTATCCACACATATATTTTCTGCAAATCCAGCCTCTTATCAGGATTAGCATCAAATGCTCTTGCAAGCCTGTCAAGGTTTTTCAAGCTTTTTATGTCTGCATCCGGCTGTCTTAACATGCGATATAGATACTCCTGACCAGCAGATGAATTCGTATTATTCATCATTCTGAAGATTTCATCCATACCAAGGTCATTCCATGTTATATCATCAATAGAGTTCTCGTTGGAATTTCTTTTAAAATAATGGGATATACTCTCATAATCATCACCCAAATATTTTCTCTGGGAGGGTCTGCCCCATCCGTTTTTCAGCTTTTTTATTATTGCATTCTGTTTTCTTTTATTATTCGTTATAGTAACATATATAGCCACAATAACTATCAATGCAAAAAACACAAGTATCTGCATACTTGACTTGTCCATCATTCACCTCCTGAGGTATAAGATAATCTGGCTGTTTCTAATGAAAGCTTTATCATATCATCAAATCCTTCCTGTCGCTCCTCTACTGATAAAGAGCCGCCATTCAGGAGATTATCACTTATTGTAAACATCGCAAGTGCCTTTTTTGACAATCTGGCCGCATTCATATATAAGGCAGCAGATTCCATTTCAACTGCAAGTACATTCATTTTACTCCATGACTTATTATATTCCTGATTGTCATTGTAAAATACATCTGTTGACACAACGTTGCCAATCTCAACAGGTATTCCGTACAGCTTTGACTGCTCATACGCATTATTCAAAAGATTAAAATCAGCTATAGGTGCATAAGTTCCTGGAAGCTGATACTGCATAGCATAATTAGAATCTGTACATGTTCCCATCGCAAGTACAATATCTCTTAAATCTACTTTATCTGATATTGTTCCTGCTGAACCTATTCTTATTATACTGTCTACATCATAGAACTTATACAATTCATAACTATATATTCCCATCGAAGGCATACCCATTCCGCTTGCCATAACAGATATTCTCATATCTCTGTAGGTGCCAGTATAACCATATATATTACGCACTGAATTAAACTGTTTTACATCATCAAGATAAGTCTCTGTAATATATTTTACTCTTAGTGGATCCCCTGGCATAATAACCGTTTTGGCTATATCGCCGGGACAAGCTGTATTGTGTGGTGT
>JBNMGS010000017.1:0-11715 GCA_050872365.1 Lachnospira sp. | reverse complement strand
ATCTTTTATGGCATCCGGCACAGCTATATAAAAACAGCCCTTGTCATAGCTTAGTCCATCACCATCCCAGTGAAGTGCAATATGACAGTCTGCTATGTTGTTTGCCATAACTGTTCTTGCTACATTATCAAGCTGCACATCATCTGAATCTCTTAGCATAAGAACATCATAGCCATTTTCAAGAAGTCCATCCCTTAGAATCTCTGCCATACGAAGTGTAACTCTGCTTTCTGCAACGCCATCATTGAATGTCATGCCTGATGACACTGCAACAGCCATGGTTGAACCACTCGCTGTAGTTCCTCCTGTTGTCTTAGGTGAACCATCTGGATGACATAACGTCTTCACAGTAGTTCCACCTGCTGTTCCATGTCCTGCATTAACCGCAACAACTATTCCATTATGTTCCTGACTGCTTCGGTAATACATGGCATTTCCTGTTGTTATAACTGCATTCTCTGCGTACTTCCATGCAGAGTTGAATTCTACTTCACTATTATCTGAATACACAACCTTTGCATAACTGCCATCATCATCAGTACTGTATTCATCTGACCCCTCTGCTTTCAAATCTTCATCATCCGGCTCTGTATTATCAGACAATTCTTCTGATGACTGTTCTGTATACGTTTCTTCCGTATCAATCTGTCCATCCAGCAGTATGAAAGACCCGTCCGATGTTTCTGATTCATTTATCATCTGCCCGGTTCCTGATATGCCATCTCCTTTATCCTTGGTCCCACATGCAGCTAATGCAATAATACATAGCATCGCACTTATACATATTGTTAATGTTTTTTTCATACAAGTTTCCCATTATAAAAGTTTTTTTGTTAAGAGTTATATATATTATATGCCATTATCTGACAAATATCTACTTTTTTTTACTCTGTAAAAATCCAACGTAAATCCAAGCAAAAATCCTCTTATGAACTTTGTAAATGTTCTATAGAAACTAAAAGCACAGGTCCTTCAAAACGATATAAAATACTATAAAAATATAAACTAATAAAAAAGGCATACTAATATACAACGCTTAAGCTGTACACCAATATGCCAATTCATTTTCTATTAGTTTAATATTCTTATTTTTCCAATAAGTGGTAGTTCCCTAGGTTCCTGAGCTGCTGCCCATATTATACCAAGCAGGAAACATATAAACATAAATATTCCCCATATCCAGCCAACTAATGGTATAGATGTCAGCATGCAGAAAAGATTAAACACAAGTGCCTGGTTAAGATAAAATCTTGCACCTTCCCTGTCTCCTATACACACAGCAATAATGAATCCAACCCATGTAATATATGCTATTATACTTGTTGCCTTACAATCAAGTGCAGGTTTATCAGCCTGTGACTTTTCTACTTGTGCCCCGCATACAAGACAGAATCTTGAATCATCCGAAATATTAGCTCCACATTTTCTACAAAACATACTTTCCTCCATTCCTTCACAATCATTTACACCATTCTATTAGATTATGCTGTAATAATCAAGTAATTATTTACTTTTGTTTCTTTTGCTTTTGTTTCTTATACTCCTGTTCTTATGCTATTTTTACAGGCTGTCTACGACAACCCCATAATCTCATATATATATTCCATATCCATATTAGCTCTTATAACATCTGCAAGCTTATCATATTCTCTCTGTTTATATTGGGCATAACTCATGTGCCTGCTGTTATTGCATGATATTCCCTTTCTTTCACACAGCATATCTATAAAGCTGTCGCTGAATTGCTGACTATCAAAGATTCCGTGAAGATAAGTTCCTGCAACGTTGCCACATACACATCCATCCATATATTCTGTACCATCTGTCATATTATGTATTGCAGAAAATGCTGTTGCTCTATGTCTGTCATCATATACACTATCTGTGTTTATGATGCTCTCGCCCATATGTATCTCATAACCACCACACATACCTCCTGAAAGCTCTTTCCACATGCCTGTCTGCTCACATACTACGCCTTCTGCTCTTGTTGTATGCTTGCATGGTGCAAATGTTGTTATAACAGGCAGCAGGCCTATCCCCGGTATCACCTCTCCTGTCTCTGCTCCACAGCTATCATCAATCACATCTCCTAACATCTGGTAGCCGCCACATATTCCAAACAGAGGTACTTCCTGCCTTGAACATTTTATAAGCTGTGCTTCTATATGGTTATGACGCATCCATTTAAGGTCATCAATCGTATTCTTGCTTCCCGGAAGAATAATCAGGTCTGGTCTTCCTATCTGTTCTACCTTATCAACATAACGCAGATTAACTATATCCATTCTTTCAAGTGCATTAAAATCAGTAAAATTGGATATATGTGGCAGACGTATAACCACTATATCAAGCTGTTGTTTTAATGGCTTACTGCTCTCCTGTGAACTTTTAAAAGATGTATCTATCCTTTCTGAAAGACTGTCCTCATCTTCTATATCAAGCCGTGTATACGGTATAACACCTGTTACTGGAATATGACATATATCATATAACTGCTTAAAGCCCGGTTCTAATATTTTAGGGTCGCCTCTGAACTTATTCATAACTAATCCTTTAACCCGCTTACGTTCCTCCTCTTCAAGAAGAACTATAGTCCCAACTAACTGTGCAAATACACCTCCGCGATCAATATCACCAACAAGAAGTACCGGTGCATCTACCATACGGGCCATACCCATATTAACTATGTCGTCTTTTTTCAGATTAATCTCAGCAGGACTTCCTGCCCCCTCTAACACGATAACATCATATTCTTTATCAAGCGTATCATATGCCTTCATAATATCAGGAATCAGTTTTTTCTTATACTTAAAATATTCCTTTGCCGGCATGTTATTTAAAGGAATTCCATTTACTATGACCTGTGAACCCACATCACTTGTAGGCTTTAAAAGTATTGGGTTCATACAGACATCCGGCTCTATTCCTGCTGCCTCCGCCTGCATAACCTGTGCTCTTCCCATCTCGAACCCGTCTTTAGTAACGTAAGAATTCAATGCCATATTCTGTGACTTAAATGGTGCAACTTTATATCCGTCCTGCTTTAATACCCTTAATATTCCTGCTGTCACTATACTCTTGCCGGCATTAGACATAGTTCCCTGAATCATAAGATTTTTTGCCATATTAATCCTCTTTTCCACGCTATTTTGCGCATAACGAATTTGTAACTTCATTTATATTTTTTATAAGATACTCATTATCCTTATGCTTCTTAACAGCTATTCTATAGCAGTCTGGCGGCATGTTATTATAGCTTTCACAGGAACGTATCAATATTTTTCTTTGAAGAAGTGCATTCATAAGATTATAACCTGTATATTTATGAGGAAGCCTGAATGTTATATAATCAGCTTCTGACGGGTATACCTCATATCCCGCTGCTTTTAACTCATTAGCAAGATATACTCTCTCTTCTGATATAAGTTTCCTTGTTTTTTGCTCATAGTCTGTATCTTTTAATGCTTCTATACCAGCCCTTTGTGCTATCGAAGATATATTCCACTCAGGAAGCTGCAAACTTACTCTTTCCCGAAAAAGCTTATCTGCACACATCATATAACCAAGCCTTATTCCTGCCATTGCATAGAATTTCGTAAAAGCATTAATAACTACAAGATTATCATACTGTGAGAGCAGCTTCTTAGCGCTTATATTTTCATAATCCGGGTGAAATCTTAAAAAACATTCATCCACAATCAGTCTTATATTACGCGCCTTACATAAATCAAGAATATCTTTAAGTACATTAACAGGAACCAGATTGCCTGTTGGATTGTTAGGGTTGCATAATAAACATACCTGTATATCCAGTTTTAACAACTGACTGCATACTTTTTCATAACCAAAGCCGTTGTGGCTGTCAAGCTCATAATACAACACATTAGCTCCACAGGCTCTTGTGGCACGCTCATATCCTGAAAACGATGGAGCTGCCATGGCACAGTTTATTGGTTTTTCTGCCCTGACTGCCGCCATAATAAGCTCTGATGCTCCGTTTCCGCATATAATTGTATCTTCTGATACTCCTTCCTTAACTGCTATAGAAACTTTAAGCTCACGATATGCTATATCCGGATATGTTTCATCTTTATCAATATTCCTGATAATAACATCACGTACTCCCTCTGGCATTCCTAAAGGGTTAATGTTAACAGAATAATCAAGTTTTACATCTTTATCAAATATATTGCCACCATGTATCTGCTTTTCCATATATGACAATCCTCATTTCTACGCATATTTTATACATTACTATAAACTGTAACCCTACTTTACATACACCACATCAGCCTTATGCCAATCACAATAACAACCATAAGAAATGATGTAATATAAAGAAGAATGTCGCTTCTTCTTATATCCTCTGCCTCAAGCGTTCTTATGTCATCTCCAATCTGCGGTTTTTTTACAAGCTTTCCAAAATAATAGTTATCACCGGACAAAGCTACCATAAGTGCACCAGCGCAGGCAGCCTCTGTCTGCGCAGCGTTGGGACTGCTATGTTTCTTTCTGTCACGTATATATATTCTTAATGCATTCTTAATACTGTAATGTTTAGCATCTGTTCTTCTTAATTTCTCATATATCTGTGCCAGTCCTGATGATATAATCATGAGTACACCGCCGATTCTTGACGGTACATAATTAAACACATCGTCCATCTTTGCCGCAAATCTTCCAAAATACATATACTTGTCATTCTTATATCCAATCATTGAATCCATAGTATTAACTGCCTTGTATGTAAAACCGCCTGCTGCGCCAAAAAATAACATATAAAACAGTGGTGCAATAACCCCATCTGATGTATTCTCGGCGACCGTTTCAACCGCTGCTCTTACAACACCATGTTCATCAAGCTTTTCAGTATCCCGTCCGACTATCATGGATACTGCTGTCCTGGCCTGAACTATTCCTTCATTTTTTAATGCTGTATATACTTTCATGCTTTCCACTCTTAAAGACTTAACAGCAAGAATCTGGTAACACATTACTGCTTCAACAACACATCCAGCCTTAATATTGATACTATAGAATATAACAAGAATTAATATAACAACAGCACATGTTACGACAGGTGTAAGAACTGCAAGTATCATACCCTTTATATATTTTTTCCTATCTGTGTCGTCTTTTTTTAATAAAAGCTTTTCAAGTAATGATATCAGATTGCCTATAATCTGCACCGGATGATACATCCAGTGTGGATCTCCTATAATAAGGTCAAGTATATATCCTGATATTATAGCTATTGTCTGGCATTTCACTATTGTTAAAAACATTTTAATCCTCTTTCTGTGCACGTTTTTTGCATATCAGTTTTGTATCAGGCGCACTCATACACTATCCAGCGTATGTATAATTTTATATTTTCTTAACATCAGTTATCTTTGCATCCTGTGTCACTTCGCATATGTAGCCTTCTGCATTACCACAATGATAATCATAATAATCACCACCGTATAACAAAGATAATATTGACATAATAGTTCCACCATGAACAATACATGCACAACTTATACCAGCATCTTTCTCTTTCCTGCAGCTAAGCTGTTTTATGACACTTATAAAAGACTCCATACACCTTTTTTTAAACTGTCTGTTATCCTCACCTTCCGGGAATGGAAGCTGTGCATTACTATCTATCCATCTCTGATATTCTTTGTCACCTGAAAGTTCCTTATAATTCTTTCCTTCAAATGTACCAAAATTACATTCCCTGAAACCATTAATAACTATGATTTCCTTTTCAGGATATATCATCTGTGCCGTCTGTATACACCTTTTCATAGGACTTACATATACTTTTTTAACATCTGGGTATTTTCCTGCTTTTATATAAGCTTCCAGCTTATCCTTTCCCTCATCACACAGGGATTCATCTGTTATTCCTATATATCTTTTTTCAAGATTCCCCTTAGTAGCTCCATGCCTTATCAAGGCTATCTTCATATTAATCCTCATTTCTGCACATTATTTTTGCATAACATGCTTGTGTCATATATTTCCAGGCACCAATCATATATATTGTTTCCTACATATTGGTATCTTTCAGGCATTGCCCTATTCCACACATAATTCTTTCTACCCTGTCTGATTTCTTAACTGCGCTGCATAATGCACGCCCGACAGCCTCCCTGTATACTCTGTCCGTCTTCTCTATAGGTACTATTCCACTTCCGACCTCATCGCATATAAGTATAATATCCGGGTTAGCTGCATATATCTCTTCTATAAGATTATCCTTGCCATTATCACAGATATTATTAACATTCTTATCATCAACACATATATTATTAACACTTATATCATCACGCTTATCATTAATACTCTTATCACAACTTATTATTCTTCGTATATACAGATGCAGATGATTAAGTATCTGGGCACCTTTTATATCTTCCATGTTACATACAGCTCCGTCAACAACTCTTTGCTGTCCTTTTTTATCAAGTACATAATCAAGCTTTCCCTGATATGCACCACCGAAATAAACTTCCATATTAATTCCCATTTCTTCACACATTTTTACGCATATCAGACTTATGTCAGATGTGCTCAAACACATATCGCCAAATGAACCACAACATGATTACTCATGTGACATTTATATACAAAGTACTATAATTCCCACTGCTATAGTCATACATAGTTCGCTTACACACAACAGATATCCTGCAAGATCACCTGTCACACCGCCGAATTCTTTATATGCCATATGCCTGTAATATATGAACACTGCAAATGCAGCTGCACATACTATTAATGCATATATGACATTAGCCATGCCCATAACTGCCATACACAATATAAGCTGCACCGACAACATTATGTTTACATGCTTCCTGTCTGCTGCACTGGTAAATGTGTAAAGCATGCCATTGCCTCTCGCACTCTTAAGATTCACAGCTGCAAAACCACTTATTATTCTTGACATATAATATGTAAATGTCCATAATGCCACGAGTTTATCACATCTACGGTTCACAATGCAGTATATAAATGCAAAAAAAACGACATAATATACCAAAAGCCTTATAACTGCAAATGCCCCTATATGTGAGTCCTTTAATATAGCAAGCTTCTTCTCTTTATCCCCATATGAATTACGTGCATCACATGTATCCATATAACCATCAACATGAATTCCTCCGGTTATTATGACAGGCAGAATCATAAGCAGAAATGATGTACTTATATCCGGCATGTTAAAATAATATGTTATCTTATATAAGACATACGTCATCAATCCAATGAACACTCCCACCAGCGGGAAGAACCCCATAACATAACGCATATCTTTTTCTTCTAATTCAAGATGCGGCATGGGTATCTTTGAATACATGGAAAACGCTATCACCAGTGATTTAATTACTGACATTATTTTTTCTCCTCATCTTTTCTTTATGCTCATCCATTACATTGCTGCCATTTCATTATCAACAATTATATAATTTACAATTAACCATTACATTATTGATTTAACCGGACATCAATCCCGTACTGAATATGTATATTTTTTTAATATATTTTCACCCTTATGATATACAGGAATAGAATACACTACCTCAATAACAACATCTGCTTTATGTGCAAGCTTAGTGTTCAGCTCTCCAAGCCTTTTTATATACTCTTTAGTATACTCATCATATTCGCATCCATCTGAAAACACTTCATTTGTTACAATCACAAGATGTTCACATACCGAATATAACTTCATACATTCATCAGGTATATTATCCGGATTGCCCCCATTTTCAAAGCATTCATTTGCAAGAAGATTAGACATGCACTCAAGCAGAACTACAGGCTTATCGTTGTGTGCTTTATTACGTACTTCCTGTCTTTTTACATAAGATTGAATCGTATCTGCTGCCTCACCTATATGCTGATATTGAATTTTGTCTGATGCCCCGCCTATATGCTGATGTTGAATTTTATCTATTGCCTCACTTATATGCTGATATTGTTCTATTGTATAGAAACCCTTGCCACTGCGCAGCTTATGATGTCTTAGTATTCTTTTCTTTCCTTCTTCACCATATGGCTGCATTGTAGCTATATAATATTTTTCTCTGCCATCTGACAGCTGGCAGCATATCTGTTCAGCATACTCTGACTTGCCGCTGCCACTGACACCTGTTATCATAATCAACATTTTCCATAATCCTCATATGCCGTTATCTGTATATCATCAAAGGTTGTGTTTTCCTTATATACTTTCATTGCCATATCAAGCAGTGGGAAAAGCATAACTGCTCCTGTTCCCTCTCCTAATGCAAGGTCAGCATGAATAACAGCTTTTCTGCCAAGCTGTGATAACAATGCAGACATTGCCGGCTCTTTTCCCTGATGTGATACAAGTATATAATCATGTATATCTTTGCATAAACTTGCAGCAATAAGCGCAGCAACTGCTGATATAACGCCATCTACTATAACCGGTACTCTATAAACAGCACCTCCTATGTATACACCAACAAGTCCTGCTATATCAAGTCCTCCTATACATCTTAGAAGTTCTAAAGGATTATCTTTGTATATGCCATACTTTTCTTTTGCCTGCGATACAACCTCTATCTTCCTCGCAAGTCCTTTATCATCAATTCCTGCACCTCTTCCTGTTATCTGTTCCGGTTTAAGATTAAGTAATATACTTGCTAAAGCTGTACTAGTAGTGGTGTTGCCTATTCCCATCTCGCCTGTTGCTATTATGTCATAGCCTTTATTTTTGCACCATTTAACCTGATCTATTCCTACATGTATTGCTTCTATAAGCTGCTTATCTGTCATCGCAGGTTCTTTTAGGAAATTCCTTGTTCCCGGCATAACTCTTTTATTGATAAGTCCTTTATAAGTTCCTATATCTGTTGAATCATCCAGCTTATCCGCAGCTATTCCTATATTTACAGGGATAACACTTGCCCCAGCACAGGCTGCCATGCGGCATACACTTGATATTCCATCTGCCATGTTACAGCTTACAATAGCTGTTACATCCTGTCCCGTCTGTGTTACGCCCTCTTCTACTATGCCATTATCTGCACACATTACAATAACTGCTTTTTTATCAATACTTACATTAGCATTTTTCTGTATTCCAGCTATCTGTATAACAATATCTTCCATAATTCCAAGTCCATGGAGTGGTTTGGCTATACCATCCCAGTGGCTTTGTGCCCTTTTCATGGCGTATTCATCTACAGGCTCTATAGCTGCAAGCTCAGGTAATATTGTATACAGTTTGTCTGATGTATCTTCACCTTTCATGTCATTACATGTCACATTACTATTATGGTGTGTTTTAAATATATTTTTATCTATATATTTTTTTTCTTCTGTATTTGTATTCTTATTTTTATCCGATAATATATTAGTATTTTCATGTTTATGATACTTACTACATGCTGTAATAAATCTGCCAGCTGCTTCCTTATTTCCCGGGAAATATATATGAGGAAACCCCGCATACATAGTATCATTTCCATAACATGCCTTTATAACACTTTTATCAGAAGCCTTAGTAACTAAATATGCGCTGTAATCATCACCTGTACAATCGCTATTCCAATAGTGGAATTCATGTGCATATATACTTTTACCTTTTGCAGCAAGCATAGTATCTTTATTAGCTGTAAGTGTCATGTATCCGAATCTTTGCAATTTACCTGCATTATATCCTGTACCATCCATAATTCCAACCATCGGATAAAACTTACCGTCCGGAGTTTCAAGCTTCTTATGAAGATACAGATATCCACCACACTCTGCTATACACGGAAGTCCTCTGCTTATCTTATCAAATATGTCTTTCCTTATTGAAATATTATCTGATAAAGCTTTGGCATGAAGCTCTGGATATCCACCATATAATAACAAACCATCTATATTATCTGGAAGCTTCTTATCACCTAACGGACTAAAATATACAAGTTCACATCCCTGCTTTCTTAAAAACTCAAGATTATCCTCATAAAGGAAACAGAATGCCTCATCTTTGGCAACAGCAATACGTATGATATCTTTTTCTTGTTTTATCAATCCATAATCTGTTATCTTTGTATCTACATGATGCCCTGATAATGCTGCTTTAATATTATTATCAAACTTATAATCTGCTGTCTTTATATGACTGCCAATCCTTGAAGCTGAATTTGCAAGTTTAATAATTCCTTCTATATCTATACTTTCTTTCATCTGCTTTGCAATTATGTCGATTTTTTCCTTAAAATGCTCAACTTCACCTGATGTAACAAGTCCAAGGTGTCTGCTTTCAAAAGATGCCAGCTTATTATATGGCATATAACCAAAAGGGGTTATTCCTGCATTATGCGCCTGTATACTTGCATCCTTGTATAACTTAGGAGAAAGATTGTTGAATATCACTCCTTCTATATGACTGTTTTTAATGTACTCCTTATATCCTTTAAGCACCGCTCCTATTGAATTGCTCATACCACGACAGTTCACTATAAGAATAACTGGCGTGTCTGTGATATTGGCTATCTCATACGAGCTTCCCTTTGTACTAAAGCCCTGACCATCATAATATCCCATTACCCCTTCTATTATGGTTATATCACTATGTGATTCTTTACTTTCAAGCAGCTCTTTTATAGTTTTATCATCACAGAACCAGCTGTCCAGATTACCTGTTTTCATATTCAATACGCGTGAATGAAACATTGAATCTATATAATCAGGTCCACATTTTAGCGCCGATACAGTTAAACCTGCATCCTTAAGACACTGGCACAGACCACAGACAATTGTTGTCTTACCACTTCCACTGCCAGTTGCAGCTATCATAATACGACTCATCCGTTACCTCTTCCTTCAATAATAAACACTGGATTGTTCGCAGACATCATATGATATCCACCACGTTTCTTTATCTGTGTTACCGCTATCTGTACTATATCCATAACACACATTTCCCTGTTTTCCATAATATCAACTGCAGCCTGAAGCGTTTCCAGCGTTACAGCTGTTATAACTATATGCACATTAGGATTTTTGTTTAATATTGTACTAATTACAGTTTCAAGTTCTCCTCCACTTCCACCGATAAACACCGCATCAGGTGATGGAAGTTTTTCTATAACATCCGCTGCATTACCATGTATTATATTTATATTATCAAGTCCGAATTTTTCAGCATTTTTAGCAATCAGTGCACATCCCTCTTCTGTACGTTCTATTGCATATACTGTTCCATACAATGCATGCATGGCAAGCTCTACAGATACTGAACCGGTACCAGCTCCAATATCATATACTATAGCATCTTTATCAACTAAAAGGCGGCTAACAACACTAGCTCTTATCTCCCTTTTAGTCATAGGCACATCGGAACGGATAAAACTGTCATCTGGTATTCCTGTCATGCATAATGCATGCGGATGTTCATTGCAGACTGCCATAACCGTAAGTCCTACAGCCTCATATTCTGTATATTCCCTTGCATATCCTTCCGATATCTTTTCGTTATCATACGACAGATTCTCACCTATCCATACTTTTGTATCGCCCAGTCCGGATTCTGATAATCTTAAACATATCTGTGAAACATTCCCCTGTGTAAGAAAATATGTCCATTCATTCTCCATGACAACTGGAATATAATTCTGCTTCTTTCCGTGCAGACTTACAAATGCTGCCCTCTCCCAGCTTTGTCCTATCTTAGAAGCAAGATATATAACTGATGAT
>JBNMGS010000016.1:0-11720 GCA_050872365.1 Lachnospira sp. | reverse complement strand
TTGCCATCAACAACTCCGCCAGGTCCTACTGCAACAACTTCTGCCTGTGAAGGCTTTTCCTTTGCCTGTCCCGGTAATACGATGCCTGACTTTGTAGTCTCTTCTGCAACTAATGCCTTAATTACAACTCTGTCTCCTAATGGTACTAATTTCATAATATAATCCACCTTTCCGCTGTCTGACACGTAATGTAGCAGCTATCTTTAATATTGCTTATTTGTTTTCTGTTAGCACTCATTTCTTTTGAGTGCTAATCCCGATAACGATAAGATAGCACCATGCCAATAATTTGTCAACAACTAATTTAAATATATTAGTGTTTTTATATTTTCATTATACTTTTTTAATATTTATTTTTTTGAGCTGTATATTCCCATCTTTACAGTTTTTCCATAGTAGAACAGGTACTGCTGTGCATATCCTCCAAGTTCTCCAAAATGTTCCCTTGCCAGTTTTGCTATAGTATCTTTCGAGGTGTCATGTCCATCAAAATACAGATATTCCATAATTCTTTTAATCCACACATCTATAGGAAAACTATCTCTTTTTCCTAATGCAAAAAGACTTACGCAACTTGCGACTTTGTTGCCAACTCCCTTTATTTCGGACATTTTCTCTATTCCAGCATATGAATCCATTTTCACCAGTTCTTCATAATTAATACTTCCATCATAAACACGTCCCACAGCATCATATATATATGGAGCACGAAAACCTGTCTTTAATTCCTTAAGTTCTTCAACGGTTGCCGCTTTTAACTGCTTAACATCCGGAAATGCATACATTGGAATTCCTTTTACTTCTCCCATATAAGTACCATACTTTTCAGATATGCCTGCAACAATTTTCTTGATATGAGGTATCTGCTTATTCTGTGAAATTATAAACGAAATAAGAGTTTCAAAAAATTCCTGATTAAGTATTCTCACACCTGACATTGCACTTATTGCTTCACTTAATTTATTATCCTTTGCAAGCAACTCTTCTTTTATTTTGCTATAATCCCTTTCTATATCAAAATATCGTTTCCATAATATATTATACAATTCTTCATCCGTATTATAAAAAACAAGACTGTTATCGTCCTGCCTTACATGAAGCAGATGTCCATATGCAGTAAGAACATATTCATTTTCTTCTATTTTGTTAAAATGGAAACATTGTCCACACTCTAATGTTTCTTTAAGATTAAAATCTGAAGGTGTCTTTATTATGTAATCTTTCATCTTGTTTCTTTTCCTTTCATGATACACAATTTCAGATTTGTTTCTGTTCAAAGTAATTCTGAAAATGCTATATTTTTTCATACAAATCACAATTTCACATGAAAATTTTACTTTTTTAGTACTTTTATTTTTTCATATTTCGTATTAGACTTATTATGTATATTTTCTTTTATACAATATTATCATAAATGTCAGGCTTTACCACCTGACATAACAGATTATAACCAAATGACACACGATATTCAATTGTCAACAGCTGCCAGCTGTATGTGACTGTACAACGATATTTTTTATGTATATCACCAGAATTTTACACAGTTCTAACTAATAACACATTTTTTATACACAGTCATGCAATTAATTATCGCAAGTCATTATATTATGTAAGTGTCAAAAGTATAAAAAGTCATTTCTGCTTGCAGAAAAAGACTTTTTTACTTGAAGTACTTAAGGATTGCGTGAATTGCGTAGCAATGTAGTAATCCTGATACATCAGTAAGTGGCAAAACTTACTTTTGACACTTACATCATTATATATAACTATATAGAAAGATTAATAACAATGAATTTTAAAAAGACAACTTTTGCAATTATTTCAATCCTTATAAGTTTAATATTTTGCGGCTGCAATATTCCTTTTATAACAGGATTATCATATGATTCAAAAAACTCAATATCTAATACTGCATATAGTACATCTGCAGGATCAACAAGCGAAATAATTGAATATATAAATAAATGTTTATCAAACAACCAGACTGTATGTGAATTATTCATTGAAGATGAATCTCTTATAGATGCCAATTCATGGCTTGCCGCGATAGACGGCATTGAACAATTAAAATGTGAATACAAGCGTATTAAAAATGGCTTCAATGTCCGCATCACATATGAATGCTGGGATAGTTTTCCTATAATCAATGCATATAAAAATAATTCTACCAGTGAATTAAACGAACGTCAGCTTGCATTATATAATAAATATATCCAGATACTAAACGAGGTTACATCACCTGATAATCCTGATATTGTAAATGAACTTGCTATTCATGATTATCTCGTGGAACATGTCTCCTATGTGGATACTGGTGACTCATCTTACAATGCATACAATGCCCTCATAAAAGGAACTGCTGTATGCAGTGGATATACTGAGTGTTTTAAAACATTTATGGATATGCTTGGGATTGAAAACGGAACTGTCTCCGGAGAAGCAGGTAATGAACAGCATATATGGAACACTGTTAAACTTGATAATCAATGGTACCATGTTGATGTTACATGGGATGACCCTATAGGTTCTTCTTTTGAATATACAGACCATTCATACTTTAATATTACCGCTAAGGATATGGCTCTCGACCATACATGGGATCATGATAAATATAATGAATATGAGGATTGCGGAACTAAATATTCTTATGTAAGATACTCAGGAATAACTATGATAAGTAATTCCTCACAGTTAAACCGTTTTGTACGTAATGCTGTTAAAAACAGGGAAACACATCTTGAATTTGCCTGCACATTCACAACTGATTTAAAAACTGCTGTGTCAAAAACAGGAGAAGCCCTGTCTTACACTTATAAAAATGTACCAAGAAGCAATTATACTTTATATACTGTTACATTCACATATTAACCTTACATTAATTTATTCAGTTCGTTATTCTTCCGAAATGTAAATGACTACCTTGCAGCCGCTTTCTTTTTATTTTACACTCATAACATCATATTTTGTTTTTATTTATCTTACACACACAAATCTGCACTTGTGTGCTTATTACTTCAGCTTTCAAGTTTATATTGATTAAGGCGATTCTTCCTTTCTTTATAATCTGGGCAGTATTTTGCTACTTCTGCCCAGAATTCCTTTGAATGATTCATATGTTTACGATGCGCAAGTTCATGTATAACTACGTAATCCATTAGTTCTTCCGGCATATAATACAACTGATAATTAAAATTCAGATTACCCTTTGAGCTGCAGCTTCCCCATCTTGTTTTCTGGTTTCTTATTGTTATACGTCCAACCGAAACCCCCATAATCTTACTAAAATATTCGACTTTATTTTCAAATGCATTATGTATATTCTGAATTTCACCATGTGTAAGTTCATTACTCTTCTTTGCATTTGTTGATATCTTAGAATCAGCTTTATCTATAACGTATTTACGTTTTTCTTCTATCCACAGCTTATGCTTATCAAGAAAATCTTCCAGTTGTTTTCTACTTAACCTATTGGGTATCCTCACTATAACATTTCCATCTATGTGAACTTCAAGCCCTATGGAACGCCTTTTTGACCTTATAACTGATATATAATCTTTATCTAACATATATAATCCCCACTTTAGTAAAATTTCAATTAATCATAGCATACAGTTATGATAACTGCCATATTATTACTCTAACTTTCATCCAAATTTATACAGATTTTCAGCTTATTACAATTTAAATAAATAAGTTTGCGATTTCATTTTATTTATAATTTTATTTTCAAAGTCGGCACTGCCACATTAAGAATTATTTAAACTATATTAATAACTTCAAATTCTATACAATATATGATTTCTTATTGTGGCATTCCGAACTGCCAATTATTATAAAATCTCTTACTATTTTCTCTTACTATAATTAAGTATTTTTAATAAATTCAATACTTTTTTGATATCTGTCATTAAATAGAACTATTTTATTTATTATTTTTGCAATTACAATTCCTGTCAAATTCAGGATTATAGAAATAATAATTGTTAGAGTCAAGTTTATTCTGTATTATAGAAAGAGCCTCACCAAAACGTTGAAAGTGAACTATCTCTCGCTCCCTTAAAAATTTCAACGGTTCTAGTACATCTGGATCATCTTTTGCAAGGCGGATAAGATTATCATATGTTGTTCTTGCTTTTTGTTCAGCTGCCATATCTTCAGTTATATCAGTGATTGCATCACCTTTAGACTGAAATTCGCAGGCATTAAACGGAATTCCTCCAGCTGCCTGTGGCCATACAGCTGCTGTATGATCCACATAATAAGCTTCAAAAGGCGTTCCTTTAATCTGTTCCATTGTAAGATTTCTTGTAAGCTGATGAACCATTGTGCTTATCATTTCAAAATGTCCTAATTCATTAGCACCGCAACTTTGGATATGATAGTTTCTACCTATTTATATGTGTATAGTATCACAGCATTTTTATATATACAACATCATTATATTCTTTCAATGTTATGTACATCTATTGCACTTGCTACAGTATTGCCGATACCGATAACTGCTCTGTCACCATCAACCTGGATAACATCATATTCATCATAGTAAAGTACAAATGCCTGGTCTGTGTCGTAATTCACATTAAGAAGCACTCTTACCTTATCACCGGCTTTTATGTCAGATACGTCATTGTCAGATTCTTCATTGCTTTCACAGTCTGAGTTGTCGCCTGCTGATACAATACATCCATCATTGACCCAGCCTGTTCCATCATCAATAAGGTATGGATTGGAAGCCCAGGGAATGACTCTTGTTATATTTCCACCTGTAAATCCGCTGGATGGTGTAAGCGCATCTTCTGATGTTGATGAAGCATATATTGCATTATACTCTACATAATCTCCTATCTGATGCTGCAACTGCTCTGTATCTGTCTCATCAGCGCTGGCATCATTGTCCGAATCAGTATCAGCATTATCTTCAGTGTCATCATTTCTATGATCGTACTCAACTGCCTTTGTAAGCATATCATAGACTTCATCACGCATTATGTCATAATCAACTCTTGTACCATCGTTTAAATAGTAGTCACTAGACTCCTGCGACATGGCAAATCTGTCCTCACATATCTCGCCATCATCATTCCAGTGTGCTTCCCAGATAAGAGCGCCATGCTCTATAAGCTCATCTACATTCATATAATCATTTAACCAGCTGTGACTTGCATAGATACCCTTTGCAGTAATATCAGACAATGCATCAAGCCATGTAAGTGCAAGCTCCTGTGTATCGTGATAATCAATGCCATGTTCAGCTTTATATCCGTCTGCATCTTCGATATCAAGATACAATCCCATAACTGGATTGCACTTATTATACCATTCCCTGATATGTGCAGCTTCACTTAATGATTCATCATTATTTTTAGCGTACTGATAAATATATAATCCGTAAGGTATACCTCTCTTCTCACATTCATCTATATATGTCTGGGCCATGCTGTCGCACTGTCCGCACTCACTGTCATCTTCGCTTAAGTCGCTGCCAAAGGCACAACGGATGATAACATAATCAAAATTCTCCTTAATGTAATCAAAATCAATATTTCCCTGGTGTCTGCTTATGTCTATTCCTTTTTTCATGTCTTATTCCTCGCTTTCCTTTTATATATTTCCGCTATGTGCGCATAAAAATAGCACACATAGCGATTACTACATGTGCTCATTAGTTAATATATGTTTTACTATTACTTACCTCTGGTACTGCCTTGTCCTCTGCAAGCTCATCATCATCTGGAAGCTCATCTGTATATTTACTGAGAAATGTCTTTACATATAACCATAATTTCTTAACAGGCAATCCACAGAGTGCCATATTCTTTAATATACTTACAACTTCATATGCTATATACAGAATTGCAAAAAAGCCTGATATACCAATGCTGTTACCTATATATTGCCTTACTTCATCAGGCAGAAAACCTATCATATTAAAATTGGTAATATAATCCACCACAACAAGTAGCATTATAGATATAATCATACCGCACTTACGGATTGCTCCGTTAATCCCAAAGCAGCTGTTAAAGTTATGTTCCTTAATAGCCCTTAACACACCAAAAAGTGTATCAATTATTACTGCTATTATCACAAGCTGTATTAACTTGTTATGTGCAGCCGCTACATATATTTCTCTCATTGTCATCATAATTACTTACCCTCCTTGTTTTCTTCGGTTGTCTGCTCTGTTTCCTGCTTCACGTCATCTGCCTTTGCTGTTTCCTCTTTCTCAACATAAGCAGTCCTGACAAGCTCGTCAAACTTTGCATCAAAGGCTTCAACCTCGACATCATAGTTTTCCTTATCAGCGTAATATACTGACGAATCCTTGATTGTCTTTGTAATGCTTATTCCACCATCCTCGCTTAAAGATGAATTGCAATACATTACCTGCTTGCTGTTCGTTCCTGTACCGGTTTTAATTGTACCTGACAGGATGATTTTCTTTGTCATTTCTAACATTGTCTTTGTCCTCCTTGGATATAATTTTATAATCAGCTCTATGAGCATAATTATTGATAATAAAAAAGCACTGATAAACAGTGCAAAAGTGTATTATTAACAGGCATAACTTTAATTTATTTTTAAAAGCCATGCCTGGAGATTTCATCTTTAATTTTTCTTAAAAATATGTTCTTATGTTTCCTAAATAGTAATATCTTTAACATAGTACTTGGTGAACAAGCAACTTATTATTTTAATGTTGACAATTATTCTTCGTATTTAATAATCCTAAAACACGATGGCGGTGATAATGTTGCAGTATATTTAATTAGCTGTGGTTATAACTTTAAAACTGATATGACAATACTTCCTATTCAAAAAAACACATATTTTAATATAGAAATAGAGGATGGGAAGGTTAAGATAACTTCAACTTTAAAATATTGGATATTGAATTCATTTAAGTTTTAGTAAAATATTATTACAATAATATACGATTATATTATTTTTATTAAATAATTTTTATTCATTTCTGTATTATTTGTTAATATTAACGTCATATTATTTACTATACAAGTTATTTTCGCATCATTTTCACTCAATGCTGTTATATACGTCGCTGTTCCATTTAAATTAGTAGATGCAAGGTATATATTTCCACCCAAAAGTATTAATGCATATGTAAGTTTCCCATTTAAAGAATATTGTAATGACTTAGATTTTTCTATAGTTCCAACTTGCTTGTTATTTGCTATATTACTATTTAGCTCACTTATCATATCATTGTTTGCCTTAATTCCATCCTCCATGTGGTTCAATCGTGAAGCACTCCAAGGTGTGCCACCACTTGGTCCGTTTTTCCATAATTGTTTTACATATTGTATAAAATTCATAGTTATATGTCTCCTTTCTACTTAAAAAGGCACCATGCATTAATGCATAGCACCTTAATTTAATACTATTCCTTTAAGATAATTCATTGTTACTAACAGCATCTGATACAGCACGTGATATCTTACTATCTATCCAGGCTGATAGTTCAACATATTTTCCACCTGTCATTATGTAATAGTAATCATCTATAAATATATTTTTAGCAAAAATATCTCCCCACTTATGATCTACTGTACCAAGATTTATAGATCCTCCGCCATCTGGTCCAAAGTGCCATCCATTTTTAACAGTTGTTGTATTAACATAATCTACTCCTAATCTAAGATAATACATCTGTTCTGGAGATGCGCAAAAACACAAATCCTGATTAGATGCTTCTATTCTTGCACCTGCTTCTGTTTCTTTGTAGGTGTTTTGAGGTCCAATGTATATTTTATCTCTTGCACATATAGAATCAGCAACTATATACCCTGTATTATCTTTTGAATGTATATTAATATATCCACCTGTAATTTCAGCCCTGCGAGCCTTCATTTTTCCATTTCTGTCAATCGCCCACATTGGATTACTCCTATCATATCCTTCTTCACCATCACCTCGTAGAACCTCAAATACATACAAATCTTTGTCGGTTTCTGTCTTCAATGAAATCAAATAGCTTTCTGTATTATCTTTTATTACAGTAGATATACTAAATTCATCTATAGTCCATCCGCCAATCTTTCCTTTATTTATATATGCAGTTCCAGATATAATAGCATTTGCGGCATACATTAGGCCATCCGCGCGAACGTACCATTGTTCTTTCCACGTATTCCAGGAGCCACTCCCTGGTATAGAATTCGTTAATGTTGCGAACACCCAGTCTGTTCCAGCTGTTGCTATATTCATTCCGGCACAATATTTATTATCTGCCGTAATCTTCCGGATTGAATTCGATTCGATATTCCAACCTCCAATAGTTCCACCTTTTCCAATGAACTTATCACATGTTATAGTTCCATCTGAACTAATACTTGTATTAGTGCTGCTAAGCGTAAATCTATCGCCGCTAAGATTTAAACCACCACGGGCAGTTATATTAATCGTATCTGCTATTGCCTCAATCGCACTCTTTAGCTGTCCGTCCTTATTTTCTATTAATGCTGTAAGACTTGCAGATGTTGCATAATCTCCAAGCTTAGCAGTCACCGCCGCTGATATGCTTGTCTTCCCTGACGAAATAGCTGCTATAATATCCGCCGTTGTAGAGTAATTCTTTAACAATGTATCTGTATAGCTTGTAGCATTTGTTGTAGCTGTTCCTGCCGCATCATCAGCATACTTCTGTGTTGCGTAAGTTGCCTTTAATGAAGCTGTTATAGACGACTTGTCATCTTTAATCTCCTGTGAAATCCGGTTAATCATCTGTGTTGTTGTAGAATAATTATCCGATAAATTCTTTTTTACGCTCGTAAGCTCTCCTGTTATATTATCTACAGCAACATCGTGACGCGCAAATTTGTTAAGCATATATGCCGTTTCTGTGTTAGATATCTCTTCCCATACCCATGCATTATCTTTCTTAACAAATCTCCATGTCCTGTTGGCCGTTGGATTATATGCTATAGCTCCTATATGTAGAGCGTATGCAGAATCACTATACTGCCATGTATCTGTTTCAAGTGGGTACCAATCCTCCGCTGGATATACTGGCACAAAGAACTCCGTTGCCGGATAATTACTCAGAGTAGGAGTTTCCGATACTGTATATGTATTAAAATCCCCGCCTATCCTCTTATATGTTTCAGATACATATGTCTTAACACTATCTGCAGCCTGACTTATTGCAGAATTCATATCTTTTGTTACTGTATAATTCTTTAAGGCATCTCATACTTGAATACGCCATATAATCCGTTATGCCATAGTATTGCCTGCTCCTCTACCTCTGTGAGCTTTATATAACGCTCTGCTATCATCACAGAACGAATCTCATGGTCTATATATGCCAGCTCTTTATTAATCTCATAAGGCTTGGCTTCTGACTGTATGTAATCATACTCGCCTGTTTCCTTATTCTTCGTTCTGGATCTTACATAGTTAGGAACATAATTCTCTTTTCCATGGTCTCCCATCTTGCCAAGGTCATGTAATATAGCACATATTGCTATGCTCTCACTCATATCCATTCTGTCACCGGCTAACATTACTGCATCAGCAAGCTCCATCATATAGTTGTATACATTAAGCGAATGCTCTGCTAACCCACCCTCTTTTGCAAGGTGATATGCTCCACTGCAAGGTGCTGTATAGAATCCAGCCTCTTCCATATACCTAAGTAAATCTTCCATACCATCTCTTACTGTGGCTCTTAATATCTGCTCTATGGTCTCCTTGGTATTAATCATTAGTTTTATCCTCCCCATTAATTCCTAATATGCTTTTTACCTCATTTGATGATACATAATCTTCTGTACTGAACTTATCTTTTAATATGTTAATCTGAACGCTTTTCCTTATAAGCTTCTTATACTCTTTGACTGATATTGTTACGCTCTTTCTCATCATTAATACCTCCAAATATAAACTGATACTGTCCGTTCCCGGACATCCTAAACTGTCTTAAGTAACGCTGCCTTTCATCCTGGCAATCACATTTCTCTCCAGGATCAAGTCTTGCGCCACAATGTAAACATTTGTAATTCCACATTGCTTTTTACTCCTAAATGTTCTACACTATAAATGGTGTTTTTTTATTTGAGTTGCGGTGTTGCCTCACTGCAGCTCTTTTTATATGTTTCTTAATCTGTAATCACCGATTGAAACACCTGCTTTGCACTCCAACCTGTGAAGCCTTAACATCCACTTGGATGCATCTTCGATTCTTCCGTCTGCAATAGCTGCATTGATTCTTTTGTTGAATGCAATTATTTCCCCGGTTGTCCTCATTGTTTTACTTCCTCCTTTATTGCTTTCTGCTTAATAACGCTTCTGGCATACCTTTGTGCTGCTTCTTTAAGATTAGCAACTGCCTTAGCTCTTTCTTCCTCTGACAGCTGTGGTGAATGCACATTCACAACACATCCATCAGGGAATACTGTTGTTTTTAAATCGTATTTCATACATACCACCTCTTACGTTTATACTTACTGTCTTATATGCTTCTGCTGATTGTCCTGATTACCACTTTTAATCACAATATGACCTGTGGCAATGTGGACATCCTGTTATTAATGTTGAGCCGGCTTTTTCAACTGAAATACCAGTCTTATATCCGCCGTGGTCAATCTCTTTATAGATATCTTCATTACAGCACCAGCACCTTCCACCCATTGGTGCAAAGTGCGGATAACCTTTCTCTTTACAGTACTTATCCTGTGCTGCTCTTGCTTCACTTGAATTAAAATGCTCCATAATATCACCTCTTCTTATCATCTCTGCATAAAACTAATATTGTTATACAGATAATCGTTGTTATTGCGACTGCTGTTGTGTTCATATCTTCTCCTTTTTATGGTCTTGTATCCACATCAATAAGACTTTCTGTATGAAAATACATCTTGTAATGATATGGGTCCGAATGTGTTCCTGTTATATCCTCAACAACATACATTGTGTAATCATTGAGATATATGTAATTCTTTCTGTATTCATCTGCGCCAGTTTTAACCGTACATACAAGTTCATTTTCACTATCATTGCTTATGCTCATATAGCCTTCTGCTTCCATAATGATTTTATCTGTACGTGCGTTGTATACTGTTATTTTTCGTTCACACTCAAAATAATCTGCCTGCTTTGACATATTGTAATTAACTTTATCTGCTTCACTACAACCTGTCATTGTTAATGATGCACCTAATATTAAAGCTGCTATTATTGTGTTTTTTCTCTTTATCATTCTTTACTCCTTAGACTGATCTCATCTATCTGCGGTAACTACAGAGTTAAGTAAATGTATATTTACTCTCTCTAACAAGTCCTGAGCTTCTCTGATTGTTAAACCATCTAATGCTTTAATAATCTGAGTAGCTCTCTTGGCACTTTCACCAGTAAATAACTTGCCACCCACTTTAAACTCACCAGTTCTCAAATCTCTCCATTGCTGTAATCCCTTAGCATTTTCCATTCCTTGAGATAAGCACTTCTGTTCATTTTCCTTAGTGCCTGTTTCTTTTAAAACCTCATCAACAATGTTATCTGCCAGCTTGTCTATTAATTCATCTGTATTCTCTTTCACACTCTCACCTCCTTGTATGTTACTTGCTTGGAATAGTTACTTGAATTTATTTCAAGTTTAAATCCAAAAAAAATTAAAACTTTATCTGATTAAGAGTTACACCGAAATGCTCAGCAAGAGCTCTAACTTTACTTACTGCCACATTAGATATATCTTTTTCCCA
>JBNMGS010000015.1:0-11834 GCA_050872365.1 Lachnospira sp. | reverse complement strand
GTCCAAGAAAGAGAAGCTTTCTTGGACATGCACGGCGGCTGAAAGGGATGAAAGAAAAAAGCTGTGCTTGCACAAAGCACTTTGCTATTCTTTTATCAGATAGGGCGAAAGCCCGACAGTCCAAGAAAGAGAAGCTTTCTTGGACATGCACGGCATTATTTATTTATTGGGAGGTGTTTTTTTGTTATTATTTAATTTACAAAAGAAATGGGCTGAGGTGGATAGTTTAACGGAGCATCTATATGATATGGGGATGGATGCGTTTAATGTTTATGACGGACAGAATGTGGCAGATGAAATATGGAAGCTTGATACAGCAGAAACGACAGAGTTGTTTATCAGACACAGACATATTGTTATTGTTGTGTCAGATGAATTGTTTTTAAGTGTCAGTGCATTATATTACATTGAACTTGTAAGAAAACTATATCAGAAGGGGAAAATCAAAATATACATTATTAATAACACATCTGTGGATAAATATCCTAATCGTTGTAAGTGGTTTTCAGAGTGCATTGGCATAAATGATTATTCAATACATGCAGATGAGAAAACATATGCATATGCTATGGATATTGTTCTTGGTGTAGCATATGATTTATTTATGGATAAAGATGGTAATGTAAAGGGTATAACAAATACATAGAAGTGCGGTAAAAAAGCAGAGTAAAGCACCAGGAAGCATAGAAAATAGAAAAATACAAAAATACAAATCACTCTTTTAATGCTTGCTTTTAATTCGATTACCATATATAATTGTTATGTTTTGGTATTGTGGGACAGTATGGTTATGCACAATATAGCAGATAAGATTAATAGATGAATCAGTTAAGTTAACCATTAATGGAGGAATGATATAATGATTAGTGCAAACAACGTAACACTTCGTATAGGTAAAAAAGCTCTTTTTGAAGATGTAAATATTAAGTTTACAGAAGGAAACTGCTATGGCCTTATAGGTGCCAATGGTGCAGGTAAGTCAACATTTTTAAAGATTCTTACTGGTCAGATTGAACCAAGCAAGGGTGATGTAACTATAACACCTGGACAGAGATTATCTTTCCTTGAACAGGATCATTTTAAGTATGATGATTATACTGTTCTTGATACAGTTATTATGGGTAATACAAGACTTTATGAGATTATGAAGGAAAAAGAGGCTATATATGCCAAGGAAGATTTCACTGAAGAGGATGGTAACAAGGCAAGTGAGCTTGAAGCTGAGTTCGCAGATATGAACGGTTGGGAAGCTGAGTCAGATGCAGCACAGTTACTTAATGGTTTAGGCATAGGTACAGACCTTCACTATAAGAATATGTCAGAGCTTAATGGTAGTGAGAAAGTTAAGGTTCTTCTTGCAAAGGCTCTTTTTGGTAATCCTGATATTCTTTTACTTGATGAGCCTACTAACCACCTTGATCTTGATGCTATAGCATGGCTTGAAGAATTCCTTATTAATTTTGATAATACAGTTATTGTAGTATCTCATGACAGATATTTCCTGAATAAGGTATGTACACAGATAGCAGATATAGATTATGCCAAGATTCAGTTATATGCCGGTAACTATGATTTCTGGTATGAGTCAAGCCAGCTCATTATCAAGCAGATGAAGGAAGCTAACAAGAAGAAAGAAGAAAAGATTAAGGAACTTCAGGACTTTATCCAGAGATTCTCTGCAAATGCTTCTAAGTCTAAGCAGGCAACATCACGTAAGAGAGCATTAGAGAAGATTGAACTTGATGAGATAAGACCATCAAGCAGAAAGTATCCTTATATAGATTTCAGACCATCCAGAGAGATTGGTAATGAAGTACTTACCGTTGAAGGTATATCTAAGACTATAGATGGAGTTAAGGTCCTTGATAATATTTCATTTATAGTAAACAGAGAAGATAAGATTGCATTTGTAGGTTCTAATGAACTTGCTACTACGACTTTATTTAATATACTTACAGGTAATATGGAACCTGATGAAGGATCTTATAAGTGGGGTGTAACAACTTCTCAGGCATATTTTCCTAAGGATAGTGCGGCTGAGTTCAACAGAGAAGATACTATTGTAGAGTGGCTCACACAGTATTCACCAGATCCAGACCCAACATATGTAAGAGGTTTCCTTGGACGTATGCTTTTTGCAGGTGATGATGGAGTTAAAAAGGTTAAGGTACTTTCTGGTGGTGAGAAGGTAAGATGTCTTATATCAAAGATGATGATTATGGGTGCTAATGTACTTATATTCGATGATCCTACTAACCATCTTGACATGGAATCAATTACAGCACTTAATAATGGACTTATTAAGTTCCCGGGTGTGGCTCTTTTCACATCACACGATCATCAGTTTATTCAGACAACAGCTAACCGTATTATGGAGATAGTTCCATCTGGACAGCTTATTGATAAGATTACAACATATGATGAGTATCTTGAAAATGACGATATGGCAAGAAAACGTCAGGGATTTGCAGAAGCAGCAAGCGATGATGAAGATTAAATTAACGAACGGACAGTTATATAGAGAAAGACGATTGCGCGTTAAAATGTTTAATCAGTAAGTGCAGTAAAGTTAAATAGTAAAATTATGATATATGGAAAGATGTCACATACCAATGATTCGTTGTTTACGGATGAGTTTGTATATGTGGCATCTTTCTTGCGTTAGAATAATGGAAATGTTATACTAAATAAGTTGTATATGAAAGATATAATAATTAATTTTATGATACCAGGGTCACATGTTTAGCACGGACTGAAGCGGAGCGTAGATGTGGGAGTGTGCAGCACGGAACAATTCGTAGGTATCATAGTTGGGGCTTTTGACCACAACATCATTTTATGGCAGTATAGCTGTCAGATTGTCATGTGAAGAACTATAAACACTGAAAAGAAAGTGAAAACATAAGGTGAAAAACTAAGGTGTAGAATATAAGGTGTGTTAATGCATGATATAAAAGAATGAATAAGGATATAATGGAGGAATTGGAAAATTATGGCTTCAAATACTAAAAAAAGCAGAAGTCAAAGTAATAATACATCAAAAAACAGTGCATCAAAAAAAAAGACAACAGGTTCGTCTGGTAGCGGCAGGACATCGTCTAAAAGTGGTTCTGCAAGGAAAACTTCTTCATCAGGGAAAAGTACATCATCAAAAGCTTCATCAGGTGGTTCTTCAAGAAGCAATCCATCACAGATATCGAAAGTTCAGAGCAATCCTTTAAGAGATGAGATTATTCTTTTACTGGCATTTGCATGTACAATAATTCTACTGCTTAGTAATTTTAATCTGGCAGGTACAGTTGGACAGTCTGTAAAATGGGTTATGTTTGGTCTTTTTGGTATTGCTGCATATATAATTCCATTTATAATAGCTGGAAGCATACTGTTTATGCTTGCTAATAAAGATATAATAGGAGTTATGCGTATTAAAGCAGTGGCTGTATATGCTTTATCAGTGATTGCAGCGGCAGTGTGGCAGAGAATTACTGATATACCAGATATTAAAGATTCTGTCGGATCATATTTTATGTATTGTTCAGAACATAAGACTGGTGGTGGATTATTTGGAGGAATCTTGTGTAAGATATTAAGTCCGATAGGTGTTGCTGGAACAATGGTAATACTTATAATACTTGCAATAATATGTATTATATTGATAACTGAGAAGTCTTTTATAGGTGGATTAAGAAATAGCGGACATAGAATTGTAAAAGAAGCAAGACAAGATTATTCAGCTTATATAGAACATTCATCTATAAGCAGGAAAGAAAGTGGCATGAGTGATGAAGAATACCGTGCTATGCGTGAGGAGGAGAGACATCAGGCAAGAATAAGAAGACTTGAAAAAAAGGAGCAGGCTATAGCGGCAAAGAAAGCAAAAGAAGAGGCTATGGCAGGAGCCCGTATGAATAATATAGTAAGAGGTGTTACAAAGGATCTTACTATACAGGATACACAACCGGATGAAAACATACGGGATATAGATATACATGAGATTGAACCGGTAAGAAACGATGTTGATGTATATATAGATGATATTTACGATCCGTTAATTATACCGAAAAAACACATTAATACTGATGAAGATTATGACAATGTCAGCGGTTATGATGAAGATGATAATCGCTATTCTGATACAAGTGGTAATGATAATATGAATAGTGATGACATAGTAGACGATAATGTTAATCTGGTTAATAATGATGGCGTAGATGATATTAATACAAGTAAAGAAATGGGTCTGGACTATAATAATATAGATAATGATACTGGTCTGGATGAAAATGATGGTAATATCAGCGATTCGGATATATGGGAGATTCATGCCCAAAAATCATCAGGAACAGATGAAAAAAGTAAGGAAACAGATAATGATATAAACCCGGATTATAATGCTGATAACAGTTATGATAAAACATATGAAGAAACAATAAGCACAAACGAGTATTATCCAAAGAACGATAAAGTTGATGATTATGAAGATGAAAATATTGAAAAAACGGATTCGAAAGAAAATGTAGACGATAAATCAGAAGTGTTGGAAGGTGAAAAGGAACAATCAGTACATAAAAAAGCATATAAGTTTCCACCTGTAAGTCTCCTTAACAGAAATACACAATCTTCGTCATCCAATCTTGAAAGAGAAAATCGTAACACGGCTATTACATTAAAGCAGACATTACAGAATTTTGGTGTAAAGGTAGAGATAACAGATATAAGCTGTGGACCAGCGGTTACAAGGTATGAATTAAAGCCGGAGCTTGGAGTTAAAGTTAGTAAAATAGTTTCCCTTGCTGATGATATCAAGCTTAGTCTGGCAGCAGCAGATATAAGAATAGAAGCCCCGATTCCTGGCAAATCAGCTATTGGTATAGAGGTTCCTAACAAAGAAGCAGGAAGTGTATATTTAAGAGAACTTATTGAAAATGAAGCATTTAAAAATAATACATCAAAAATAGCGTTTGCAGCAGGCAAGGATATAGCAGGAAAAACAATAGTTGCTGATATAGCGAAGATGCCACATCTTCTTATAGCAGGAGCGACAGGTTCTGGTAAGTCAGTATGCATAAATACCATTATTATGAGTATTTTATATAAGGCAAGGCCGGACGAGGTTAAAATGATTATGGTTGACCCCAAGGTTGTAGAATTAAGTACATATAATGGAATACCACATCTGTTACTTCCAGTGGTTACTGATCCTAAGAAGGCAGCAGGTGCACTTAACTGGGCAGTTGATGAGATGACAAAGCGTTATAAACTATTTGCCAATATGGGGGTGCGTAATCTTAAGGGATATAATGATGCAGTTGAAAAGACAGAAGTTAAAGAAGGGGAAGTTCCAGTTGAAAAATTACCTCAGATAGTTATAATTGTTGATGAGCTTGCAGATCTTATGATGGTTGCTCCGGGAGAGGTGGAAGATGCAATCTGCCGTCTTGCACAGCTTGCCAGAGCAGCAGGAATACATATGGTTATCGCAACACAAAGGCCATCTGTTAATGTTATAACAGGACTTATCAAAGCCAATGTTCCATCAAGAATAGCATTTTCAGTTTCATCAGGTGTCGATTCAAGAACAATACTTGATATGAATGGTGCAGAAAAGCTGTTAGGTAAGGGCGATATGTTATATTTTCCATCAAATATACCAAAACCAATAAGAGTTCAGGGAGCATTTGTATCAGATGAGGAAGTATCAAGAGTTGTTGATTTCCTTAAAGAGAATATGACAGAAGAAGTGCAGTATGATGAGAGTATAGCAGATACCGTTGCACAAAAGGCTGGCAGTGGTTCGCAGGCGGATGCTAAAGATGATAATGACAGCTTGTTTGAAGATGCAGGAAGATTCGTAATAGAGAAGGAAAAAGGCTCTATAGGTATGTTACAAAGACAGTTTAAAATAGGCTTTAACAGGGCAGGTAGAATAATGGATCAGCTTGCACAGGCAGGTGTTGTAGGACCAGAGATAGGAACAAAGCCAAGAAAGGTTCTTATGAATCAGGAAGAGTTTGAAGCATATTTAAATAATTCTACAAATTAAATTTAATAAAGAAAATGCGTAATATGCATGTGCATGGTATGCAGCACAGAAAGGATAAAGTTATGACAGTAAAGAGTGATATTGAAATCGCACAGGAAGCAAAGTTATTAAATATTAAAGATGTAGCAGCAAAGGTTGGAGTTACAGAAGATGAACTTGAAATGTATGGAAAGTACAAGGCAAAGTTATCAGATGAACTCATACACAGAGTTGAGAAGAATGAAGATGGAAAACTTGTTCTTATAACAGCTATTAATCCAACTCCTGCGGGGGAAGGAAAGACAACTATAAGTCTTGGACTAACAGAAGCTTTATGTAAAAGAGGAGTTAATGCAATAGCTGCATTAAGAGAGCCTTCACTTGGACCATGCTTTGGAATAAAAGGTGGTGCAGCAGGTGGCGGATATGCGCAGGCTGTACCTATGGAAGATCTTAATCTTCATTTTACAGGAGATTTTCATGCTATAACATCAGCTAATAACCTTTTAGCAGCAATGCTGGATAATCACATTCATCAGGGCAATACACTCGGTATTGATACTAAGCGAATTGTATGGAAAAGATGTATGGACATGAATGACAGAACATTAAGAAATATAGTTATTGGACTTGGTGATAAACCTAATGGTGTTGTAAGAGAAGATCATTTTATCATAACAGTTGCATCAGAAATCATGGCTATTTTATGCCTTGCAGAAGATATGAAAGATTTAAAAGAGAGACTTTCAAAGATAATTGTAGCATATAATTATGAAGGAAATCCAGTTACAGCAGCAGATCTTAAGGCAACAGGAGCTATGGCAGCTCTTTTAAAGGATGCTATTAAGCCTAATATGATACAGACACTTGAAGGTACACCTGTACTTGTACATGGTGGACCATTTGCTAATATAGCACATGGATGCAACTCAGTAAGAGCTACTAAGCTTGCAATGAAGCTTGCTGATGTTGCTGTTACAGAGGCAGGTTTTGGTGCAGATCTCGGTGCTGAAAAATTCTTTGATATAAAGTGCAGAAAAGCTGGACTTAAGCCGGCAGCAGCAGTTATTGTTGCTACAGTAAAGGCATTAAAGTATAATGGTGGTGTTCCTAAGGCAGAACTTGGAAAAGAGAACATGGAAGCATTAAAGAAAGGTATTGTTAATTTAGACAAACATATTGAAAATATACATAAGTATGGAGTGCCAGTTATTGTAACGCTTAATTCCTTTATCACAGATACAGAGGAAGAATACGAATTCATTAAAAAACATTGTGAAGATTTAGGATGCGAGTTTGCACTTTCCAATGTATGGGCTAAAGGCGGCGAAGGTGGTCAGGAATTAGCTGACAAGGTACTTAATACAATAGAGAACAAGAAGAGTGACTTTAGACCTTTATATGAAGATGAACTTCCTCTTGAAGAGAAGATATCAAAGATAGCAAAGGAAATATATGGTGCTGATGGTGTTACATATGATGCAAAGGCTAAGAAAGAGCTTGATCATATAACACAGATGGGCTTTGGTAATTTTCCAGTATGTATGGCCAAGACACAATATTCTCTTTCAGATGATGCTACTAAACTTGGAAGACCAGAAGGTTTTACTATCAATATCAGGGAAGTATATGTTGATGCAGGTGCAGGATTTGTGGTTGCACTCACTGGTAAAGTACTTACTATGCCTGGTCTTCCTAAAGTACCAGCAGCAGAAGGAATAGATTACGATGAAGATAAAGAAAGAATAACAGGTTTATTCTAGATATGTAAAAATATGCACAGAAATGAGGATTATTATGCAGCTTAAGAATATATTAGACATATGTGTGGATAATGAAATAGAAAAGTTTGAATATACATTATTAAGAGGCAGTGTAGATAAAGAGGTTACTGGCATTGCATCGGATTCAAGAAAAGTGACAGATGGTGGAATATTTGTATGTATCGTAGGAGCAGTAAGCGATGGACATAAGTATATAGAGCAGATAAAGGATAAAGCAGCTGTAATAGTTGTACAGAAAGGCTCTGATTATGAAATTCCATCTGGTGATGTTACGCTAATAGAGTGTGATAACACAAGGCTTGCACTAGCACTTATGTCAGCTGCATACTATGGTAATCCTGATAAAGAATTGTTTACAATAGGAATCACAGGAACAAAGGGCAAGACAACAACAACTTATATGATAAAGAATGTTTTATGTGCATGTGGAATAAAAACAGGACTTATAGGAACCATAGAAACGGTAATAGGTGATGAAACTATTCCTTCATGCAATACAACACCTGAGTCAATCCAGATTCATGAAACATTCCGTAAGATGGTTGATGCAGGCTGCAAGGCAGTGGTTATGGAGGTTTCTTCACAGGGACTTAAACTTGACAGGACAGCCGGTATTATGTTTGATATAGGTGTTTTTACCAATATTGAGCCAGACCACATAGGTCCTAATGAGCATGCTTCATTTGAAGAGTATCTTGAATGTAAAGCTAAGCTTTTTAAACAGTGCAAAACAGGAATAGTTAATGCTGATGATAAACACACAAAAGATATCTTAAAAGGAGCTGTATGTAAAGTAGAAAGTTATGGGGTGTCAGAAGGAGCGGATATAAGAGCTGTGGATGTTAAGCTGCTTCACGAGCCAGGAAAGATAGGTCTTACATACAAGTGTCAGGGACTTATCAATATGGATGTGGCTTTATCGCTTCCAGGAATGTTTTCTGTTTATAATTCGTTATGTGCCATAGCAGTTACAAGGCATTTTAATGTTGATAAAGATATAGTTGAAAATGTGTTAAAGGATGTTAAGGTAAAGGGAAGAATAGAGCTTGTCAAGGTATCTGACAAATTCACACTTATGATAGACTATGCACATAATGCAATGTCTCTTGAAAGTATTCTTAAAACATTAAAAGAATACAATCCGCACAGGCTTATATGTCTTTTTGGATGCGGTGGAAACCGTTCTAAGGAGAGAAGATTTGAGATGGGTGAGGTATCGGGCAAATATGCAGACCTTACTGTTATAACATCTGATAATCCAAGATTCGAGGAACCAGAGGCGATTATGGAAGATATCAAGACTGGTATAAGTAAGACTAATGGCAAACATATTGATATAGTAGACAGAAAAGAAGCTATAAAGTATGTTATAGAGCATGGTGAGCCGGGGGATATTATAGTACTGGCAGGCAAAGGCCATGAAGATTATCAGGAAATAAAGGGTGTCAAGTATCCTATGGATGAAAGAGTACTTATAGCTGAGGTTCTTGATGAATTAAAGGAGAAGAATGTACGCTGATATTATAATAGATATATCACACGAACAACTTGATAAGACGTTTCAGTATGCAATACCATCTGCGCTTATTGATGAAGTAGAGATAGGCAGTGTTGTAAGAGTTCCGTTTGGCAGAGGAAACAGAATGATAACCGGATATGTTATAAAGATAACAAACGAGCCTTCTTATGATGTAAATAAGATTAAATATATAGATGGTGTTGTAAAGAACAGGGTTAATGCAGCAACAGATATGATAAAGCTGGCATTGTGGTTAAAAACGCACTATGGATGTACTATGAACCAGGCATTGAAAACAGTTATTCCTGTTAAAGATAAGATCAATCAGAAAGTTAAGAAAGCAATATGTCTTAATGTAGATGAAAGTAAGGCAGAAGAACTTCTTTTAATATATAATAAAAGAGCCAAAGCCAAAAAAAGGCTTTTAGAAGCGCTTATGCAGGAACCGGTTATAGACAGTGAGATAGTTAAAACCAAGCTTAATATATCATCTTCGACAATTAAATCAATGGAAGATGAAGGGATTGTTGTTATTAAAACAGAAGAATATTATAGGAATCCGGTTTCTGATAAGAAAGTGTTTGGCAAGGATGTTGTACTTAATGAAGAACAAAAAATGGCAGCAGAGAGTATCATAACTGATTATGACGATAAAGCTTATGGGACTTATCTTATACATGGTGTAACTGGAAGTGGAAAAACAGAAGTATACATGGAAGTTATAGAGCATGTCATATCCAGTGGCAGACAGGTTATTATGCTTATACCTGAAATTGCACTTACTTTTCAGACTGTACAAAGATTTTATCACAGGTTTGGCGATAAGGTTTCTATTATTAATTCACGTATGTCTAAAGGAGAAAGGTATGATCAGTTTTTACGTGCCTTAAGGGGAGAAGTGAGCATAATGATAGGTCCAAGATCTGCACTTTTTACACAGTTTCCTGACCTGGGTCTTATTGTTATAGATGAGGAACATGAGGGTGCGTACAGATCAGAGCAGATTCCAAGATACCATGCGGTTGAAACAGCTATACATATAGCAAAGGAGCACAGTGCATCAGTTATATTAGGTTCAGCTACACCTTCTATAGACAGCTTTTACAGGGCTATGAATGGTGAGTTCAGGCTGCTTACACTAAAAAACAGGGCGGGTAATAGCGAATTACCACAGGTATACATATCTGATATGAGAAACGAACTGAAATCAGGAAACAGAACTATATTTTCTGTAAAGCTGCAGGAGCTTATAAGAGACAGGCTTGATAAGAAAGAACAGATAATGCTGTTTCTTAATAAACGTGGTACAGCGGGATTCGTGTCATGCAGAGCATGTGGTTATGTTTATAAGTGTCCGCACTGTGATGTATCGATGACTGCACATCGTAATGGTAAACTTGTATGTCATTACTGTGGTTATGAAACGCCGCTTGTCAGAATATGTCCTGAGTGTGGTTCAAAGTATATATCGGGCTTTCGTGCAGGAACAGAGGCTGTTGAGGATGCAGTGCATAAGATGTTTCCGGATGCCAGGGTGCTTCGTATGGATATGGATACAACAAAAGGAAAAGACGGACATGAGCATATCCTTAATGCATTTGTTACTGAACAGGCAGATATACTTGTTGGAACACAGATGATAGTTAAAGGCCATGATTTTCCAAAGGTCACTCTTGTTGGAATAGTAGCAGCAGATATGTCATTATATGCCAGTGATTATAGGGCCGTTGAACGTACATTCCAGCTTGTGACACAGGCAGCAGGCAGGGCCGGGCGTGGAATAAGAAAAGGTGAAGTTGTGATACAGACATATTCACCTGACAATTATGGTATAATATGTGCAGCCAATCAGGATTACGCAGGATTTTATGATAAAGAAATATCATATAGGAAAATGCTTTCGTATCCACCTGTTAATAATATGATAAAGATTAACATAAGTTCTGCTGATGAAAAAAAACTTACAGTGGCTACGGATTGCATAAAAAAACTGCTTGATAACAAGGTTGAAAAACTTACATCAGATATAAAGATACTGGGTCCATCTAATGCACCGATATATAAGATAAGTGATGTATACACGAAGATAATATATTTAAGAAGTGCAGATTTTGGAGGATTATCTTATCTTATGGATTGTATAGATAAATATACACAGGATAATGATATGTATAAGAATATTAGTATACAATATGATGTTAACTGAGGGGTAAATATTTATTATGATATAATGTGCGTAAGCAATGAGCCGTGCCAGATAAGATGATAACAAAGTGCTGTGCTCGCACAAAGCACTTTGTTATTATCTTGTCTGATAGGGCGAAAGCCCGACAGTCCGGAAAAGCAATAGCTTTTTCGGACATGCACGGCGGAGTAAAAATCATAAATAATATATGATATAATGAGCGCAAAAGAAAAGGAAGCGGCTGCGAAGCAGCCATTTACTTTTCTTGCGCCATTAACGAACGAACAGTCATGCGAAGCAGGACGAAAGAGCGCGAAAGCGCGG
>JBNMGS010000014.1:0-11911 GCA_050872365.1 Lachnospira sp. | reverse complement strand
GACACGGATGTCTGTGGAAGTGAGATATGGGACACGGATGTCCCGTATCGAACGGTAGCGGGAGTAGCCACTACCTATATGAAAGGTCTTAGAAATATCCAAGTGAATCTTCTGGCATCGATGATGTATGTGCAACACCGATTTTCACTTATATTATGTCGTCCGTACGTTAAGAATGTGTGTTAAACAGTAATTTCCCCCAATAAAGTAGTAGACATTATGCATAAAAATTTCTTCAAATTCTTTTCGTTATTGACATATTTCGAGAAAATACGCTAATAACTGTCTTATTATTGACTAAATACATTATAAGAACTACAATAAAATTAAACATGTGTATTAAAAGTATATAAAAAATACAAATAATACCAATTATTTATCAAGGGAGTAAAGATTTTATCATGGTCTTGTTCATATCCCTATCATTTCAAGTCACTTATAACACCAAAGATACCGATATATAGAAGAAAGAACAAAATACAAAAATATAAGCTGTAAGTAAAATTTGAAAATAAAATGTAAGAAAGACAAAAGATACAAGTAAAATATAAAAACAAGAAAGACAAAAGATACAAGTAAAATATAAAATCAAGAAAAAACAAAAGATACAAGCGAAATATAAAGTCAAGAAAAACAAAAGGTATAAGTAAAACATAAAAATAAAGCAAAAGATACAGCAACAGATATTTGTGTTGATTGAGACGGTAATTATTATAAAAGCATTATGAAGGCACTATAAAAGCATTATAAAGAGGTGGTTACTGATGAAACATAATTATATAAAAATGGCACTCTCAGTAGGAGCTGCAGCTATACTTGCAGGAATGCCAGTAACATGTATGGCAGCAACTGCAAATAATTCATACGTGCAGGCTTATGATAGCTGTATTAATACCAGAACAGATATATCGAATACCAATATAAATACTTATATAAATAGTATAAAAAATATAAATGATATAAGAAGTATAAATAATATAAAAAGTATAAATGATATAAGAAGTATAAATAATATAAAAGGTATAAATAATACAAGTAATATAAATATAATGCAGAATGCTGTGAATGTATCAGGACTTAAGAATAATATAAAGGTCAGTGGTGATGATATAACAGTTGATGCAGATACTTCTGACTGGAAGAATATAACTGAAAGAGAATCAGATGTAAGTAAGATATCATCATGGAAGGCAGCAATAGCATCTGATTATTCAGCATTATACATATGTTATGAAGGAATGACTTCATCACAATGGGATTATAATTATGCTGGTGCAGCAGATGATGTTACATTTAAGATAAGCTATGCTGATGGCACGCAGGGACAGAAGAATAATAAAATACAGTTTGCTGCATGGGATAATATGGCAACAGCCAAGGATGGATACTATGGAGATATTGCTAATGCCGTTTCAGCAACCATTAATGAGGCACATGGTAATACAGCGGGGCCTTATGTCTTAGAGGCAGCGATACCTATGGATTTCTTTGCAAATGCAGATTTTGCAATTACATTTGCGGGAACAACTGTTAATGTATCGGATATACAAGTACTTGATGGTATGTCTGAGGAGAAAGAAACAGAGTCTGCGCCTGTATATGAAGGAATAACTATAGATGGAAGCTTTAAGGACTGGGCGGCTGTAACTAAATATGATGCAGCATGTCCCAATGAAGCACACAAGTATTGCCTTGAACAGACAGCCATGGTGTTTGATGGAGATTATGTATACATATATATAAAGGATGGTAACGTGGGAAGTGCATCTGGTGCTGGTACTCATTCTAACGGACAGTATTCCATAAAAACTGATCTTGGCAATGAACTTGTATTCCAGCTTGCAGATGATGGAAATATAAATGGAATAGACGATGCACAATGTGTGCATGTAGGTAAGCAGTGGGAGATAGCTGTTCCGAAGAGCAAGCTGCCTTCATATAATAAGACGATATCGTTTGGATTATATCTTACAGAACCATTTATAAGCGATGTGGCTAATATTAAGAATGATGATAATAATGGCAGTAATAAGGATAATGACAATACTGGTGCGGGAAGTACAGATATAGAATATGATGGATTATATGGTGACTGGGATAAGTATCCGCATACTACTATACAATACGCAACAGCAGGTACTCATCATGAAATGGTAGATGCAAAGGGAGCACTTTATTGTGCAGGAAGTACATTGTATGGTCATGTTGTTACAACTATGCCAGAGCATTTAGGTGAAGCCGGCGGTGAGTTTATGAATGCAGTTACCATTAAGTTTAATGATAATTATAGTCAGGTTTTTTATCCACGAGTGGAACACGTGGCGTCAGATGGAAGTATAAACTGGAACACACCTAAGGGTGGATATTCGGACGGAACTTATGAATTCTATCTGTTCTCAACAGATGCATGGCATAATTCGCCAGATATAAATAATACCAATGATGCTGATAAGTGGTATGGCAAGATGATTATTACGGTTAAAGATGGAAAAGATGAATGTGAGTTTTATCTTGACCTTGAAAAGGTAGCTGACAAGCTTGGCTGTGATGCCAGTGATTTCGAGCAGATTGATGCACAGTTTGGAAGACTTGGACAGCAATGGATAACAACAGCTGGTGCTTCAAGTGGAGCGTGGCTTGGCCTTGTGTTATGTGTAGGTGTAACAGCTGGAGTGCTTATACACCAGAAGAAGAAAGCTGACAGGCAGGTGTCTTAATAATGAGAGTTAGTCCTATAGTTGCATTAGTTATCATAGCAATATGGTTATATATAATATCAGTTACGCACAGGGCAAAGCTGCATGCGTGGGAGTTTGTTATAGGAAGTCTGGGACTTTTCGGTATAATGATGATTACAATCCAGCCTGTGCTAACTATGCCGCTTGCAAGGTGCGTATCAGCTCTGGCAGGTGTTGTTGGAAGCATCACAGGAGCATTTACGGCATACTTTAAATACGGAATTATATTTATACACACAGGAGTGTCGTCTGTTACACTTCTTATAGATTTTGAGTGCTCAGGTATAATTGAAATTATGGCATTTATTTCATTGCTGGTATTTTTTAATGTATATAATACAAGTGAAAAGGTTATAGTTGGAATTGCAGGTTTCTGTTATATAACAGTGTGTAATGCACTCAGGATAATAGTGATATGTCTTTCTGTACATTTCTTTGGAATGGGAGCATATTATGTTGTTCATACATTTGTAGGAAGAATATTCTTTTATGCGTTAAGTGTAATATTGTATTTTTATGTGTTTACAAAGCCGCAGATTATAAAGATGAAAGTGGGGAATTTTGCATATGGCAGTGATAAAGTCAATTCTTAACTCCTTTATATTCTGGGGTGGATGGATTATTATACCTTTCATTATGGAGATTGTACCAGCTATAGGAAGTGTGGTACTTCTAATAAGAAGAGGAGTAAGATATAAAAAGAAGAGAAAAGAACTTGTTTTATATCCTGATATATCAATTATTATACCGGTATATAATTCGGAGGATACGTTGTATCAGTGCATAGAATCCATAGAAAACAGTTCATATCCTGACGAAAAGATACGTATATTTCTTGTCAATAATAAAGGACAGGATAACAGCTTTGATGTGTATGCAAGATGCCAGAAAAAATTTCCTGGACTGCGTATGCAGTGGATGAATTCTGAACAGGGTAAGTCAAGGGCGCTTAATCTGGCATTATATAATAGTGAAGGCAAATATATAATTAATCTTGACAGTGATGGATTGCTTGAAAAGAATGCACTTGTCAATATGATTACAAGGTTTGAATCAGATACAGAGCTTAACTGTATGACAGGTGCCATACTTACTGTTCCAGAGCAGATTAAAAAGTATAAGAAATTCTTCCCAAGACTTTTACGTAACCTTGAGTTTATGGAATATGCACAGGCTTTTCTTGCTGGAAGAAGCTATGCATCAGAGCTTAATTCTGTTTATACATTGTCGGGAGCGTTTTCGGCATTCAGGAAATCAGCAGTGCTAAAGTCATGGATGTATAACACAGATACGATATGTGAGGACACTCATATTACATTCCAGATGCGTTACAGACAGGATGAACGAGTTGAAGTATGTGAAGATGCGATATTCTTTGTTGATCCTATAGAGGATGTTAACAAGCTGTACACACAGCGGCAGAGATGGCAGAGGGGAAGTCTTGAGGTTGCCAGGATGTTTATGGATAAGAATTTTAAGTTAAGAAAATTCATATCCAATATAAGTGTTAAGACATTGTTGTATGATCATACATTTGCATTTCCAAGAATGATATGGTATCTGGCATTGATATGTCTTATGGTAATAGGTTATTCTGCCAGGGTTATATTAATGTCAACGGGAATTATATTTGCATTGTACATTCTTGTTGGATATCTGTATTTTATAACTGCATCTCATTATCTTAAGATTAATAAGGATGTCAGGAGTTATTATCTTAAGCACTGGTGGTGCGTGCTGTTTCTTCCAGTGTTTAACCTTATTGTATTCTTTATAAGAATAGCAGGAATAATTAACAGTATACAGACAGACAGCTCATGGAAGACAAAGACACTTACGCAGGAGTGCAGGGATTTTGCAGATGTCATTAAGAGTGATTTTACAAAGATAATGCACATTATTGAAAAAATCAGACATATTTTTAACGTGGATGAAAAAAGTGTTTAGAAGTGCTTACTATATGATGTACAGGTTGTATGGAGTATTTAGTGGGAGTAATAATAGCTATACAGGATAATGTATATATGGAAACGGAGTAATTATGAAAGAATCTGTCACTGATAACAATAAAAATAATAACGTGAACAATAAAGCTGACAATATTAATAACAGAAAACATCCTATTCTTCTTATAACTACAATATGTGTGGTGGCTGCAGCGCTTATAGGCGGAGCGATTTCATATATCCAGCTTGTAAGATATGAAAAAGGGATACTTGAGGTGTGTGCAACACAGCAGGATTCATATGTGCAGCTTGTGCTGGATCAGATTAATCTTAAGGATAACAGAGATGATGAAGAAATTATAAATGATATTCTAAAGACAATGGATTCTTCATCTAACAAGTACTGGGCGTTTTCTAAGAATCAGTCGATGCTGTTTGTAAAAGATGTGTTAGAAACAAACAGATATAAAGGTGTGTCTGCGGATACATATTATAATTCAAAAGAATCAAGTGATTTTATGAATTCGCTGATACTTAACAGGGTGGCACATAAGATTATAAAGCTTGATAATAAGACTTATCTTGTATCAGGCGTATTGTTTAAATACGCAGGACAGGATTACAGATTGTGTCTTATGACAGAAAAGACGGTATTGCTTGATAACAACACATATCTTGAAATAAAAGTACAGATGGAGACATTTATCATAGCACTTCTTATGGCTTTTGTTCTTGTAACAACAATATATGCATTTATAATAAGAAAACAGGCAGTTAAGATAGATGGCATGGATTCAGATATAAGGGATCTGTGCAAAAGGTTGTCAAGTGTTAATGACAGACTGATGGATAAAGATTTACATGATACACGCAATAATGTATGGAAACAGAAGGCGATAGTACCATTTATAGACAAGCTTATGGAAAAAGAGTGTTTTCCGATAACATTTGCACAGATTGAGTGTGATGATAAGGCAAGCAGGAAAAAGTTTCTTGAAAGAGCAGTGTATATTCTTGACAGAAATGTCTTACGTTTCGAGTATGGAGCGAGTGATATTGTGCTTATAGCGGCAGGAATAACAACATCACAGTTAAATTACGGGTTGGATATACTTAAGGATGATGGAATAATAATCCAGCGGGTAATACCTGTAGACAATAAAACAGATATGAAGAAGTTAAAAGACAGATATAATTAGGATAGGAGATAATATTTATGGCAGTTAAATTATACAGAGAATACAGGATTAAATTTTATCTTAATATGCGTCATTATATTATTATCAATGGAAATAAGGGAGAGGTTCATCCGCACACATGGGAGTTTGCACTGGATATTAAGTTTGGTAGAAGCTCTTTCGTTGAATTTAATATATTTGAGAAAGGAATATCAGATTTCCTTGACAAATATCAGAATAAGGTGCTAAATGACGAGGAACCTTTTACATCGATACTTCCAACGCTTGAAAATGTAACTGATTATTTCGCAGATGAGTTCTTCCGTATAATACATAATATAGGAGGTATTCTTACATCAGTAGAAGCCAGTGAGACACCTACAAGAAGTTATATAATTAACATGGAAGATCAAGAAGAATCAGCAGGAAACAATGAAGAAACACAGAATAAGATAATGTCAGATGTTATAGATGCTGTTGTTAATGAGATTACATCAGATAATGATAACATATCTTGAATTTGTGCAAATATTTATATAGGGGCAGCAGTTGGATGAATAAGCAGGGTAAAAATCGTGTTTGGTATTACACATTATCAATAATAGGGATTATTGTATATATTGCATTTATGGCATTTGTATCAGTTATGGTAGTAAAGCTTGTAAGCCAGAATGGTGTATATCCATCTGGCTCTGATACAATGTATCATGTATACAGAGGTGATTATGTATATAATTCGATAAAAGAGGGCAGATGGTATCCGTTATACGACTATATGTGGTACAACGGAGTGGAGCTTATGAGGTACTGGGCGCCACTTGCAGCTTATGTCATGGCTTTCTGTGAGATGTTGGCAGGTGGAGATATGCTCATAGGTTATCTCATATTTGTTGGCCTTATATGTATGCTTGGTGCAATAAGCTGGTTATATATAGGTATCAGGATGAAAAGGCCTTTTCTTGGTGCTTTCATAGGCTTCATATGGTTTTTTATGCCTAATAATCTGCTTGCATTGTTTGTGGAGGGTAATCTTGCCAGGTCACTTAGTATGATATTTCTTCCAATGTTCATATATCAGGTGTCAGAATATCTAAAGGACAGAAAAGCGGTACGAATACCATGTGTTATAGTGAGTTTTATTCTTATAGCACTCTGCCATCTTGGATATGCAGGAATGGTTGCACTTGCAATACTGGTCTACTGTCTTGTTCATATGCTTGAGGGATATTCTAAAAGAGCTGTGGGTGATATAGTGGTTACTATTCTTATTAGTTTTATGATTATAGGAGTATGGCTTGTAGCTTCACTTAAAGGTGGTATTACTTCGCTTGACAACTCGGAAAATATGGCGAATTTCTTCCAGAAGCTGGTTGTTACGCTTAATCCATTTGACAGGATTAATACTAATAATTCACATTTTTATTTCGGACTTGCGGCGGCACTTCTTGCTGTAAGCGGAATGTTTTTCGGCTACAGAAAGTCAAGGGCAGGTTTTGTGTCAGCTATAATAACACTTATATGTACGGCAACAGCCATGTACCCGGTGTTAAAGATACTTCCAGGAAGCCAGTATCTGTGGATGTTAAGATTCATATCCATAGCGTTATGTATGATACTATACAGCTTTCTTAAGTGGGATACACTTAAAAAGCCTTTAATAGTTGTATTCTGTGCTATGCTTGTTGCTGATATTATACCTTCAATATCACTAATAACAGGTAACCAGAGTGGAGTTACGATATCAATATCAGGTGATGGAATAACATTTAATAAAGTTAATGATACACAGGATAATGAAAGTGCATGGGACAGACTGGATGAACAGCAGGAGAGCACACTTATAGCAAAGGCACAGTCTTTAACTAAGCAAAGACTTACTCTTCTTGACGATAGCAGCTTAGGTTCAATGGGAGCATTTCTTGTATCAGACTGGAACAATTCAGTTCCATCAGTGTTTGGTGCCGGACGTGAGGCGGCAAATACATCAACCAATATAGTACGTATAAACAGGGCCTTGTCTGATGGTAATTATTATTATGTGTTTGACAGAAGCCGTGAGCTTGGAAGTGATACGATATTGGTAAAATTGTCGTGTATACAAAGTGATGCTTCTGCATTATATAACATGGATGCTGCTGCTAAGGCCTCCGGTTATGCTGTTGCCGGTGAAAATGCAGCATACAGATTATATCATATGGATACGTATGATAACTGGGGAACTATAAGCAGTTATGATGTTATAGGCATAGGAAGCGGTATTCCGCTTCTTGCGCAGTCATTTCCGGCAGTTGAAGAAACGGACTCTGACAATCTGAATGATTATACATATGAGAGATTGTCAAAATATAAAGAAGTAATACTTGATGGTTTTACTTATGATGACAAAGACAGCGCAGAGGAGCTTGTGTTAAAGCTGAGTGAGGCTGGTGTAAAGGTTGTCATATATGCAGATGGAATGCCACAGGATAAAAAGACACATAGTCAGGAATTCATGGGAGTTACATGTAGTGATGTTGTGTTTAATAATGGTTATCCTGATATGGATACTAAGATTGGCATGATTTATCCTGACCTGTTTCCAAAGGGATACTCAACCTGGCAGACAGTATATCTTAACGGACTTGATGATACATGGGGAAGTGTGCAGGATAATGGTCTCAGCCTTGATTTTTATGGAACTGTAAAGAATGATAATATCATTATGTGTGGTCTGAATCTTGCATATTATTATGGTGTATCAGGTGATAAGGCTGTTGGAAAGCTGCTTAGCGGCATGCTTGATGTGACAGGCACACAGCTTCCTTATAGAACAAACATAGAGCTTGTTATAGAGCATGATGTTAACGGATTAACTATTACATCTGAATACGATAATGTTAATACAGGTCTTGCATTCCATGATATATTTGTATCAGACCAGTGGCTTGGCAAGAAAAATAATCTTACATATGTAAAAACTGGTGTAACTAAGATAACATTTAAGATGCCATATCTTATGACTGGTACTCTTGTAAGCGTGGCAGACCTTATTTTGTCGGTTGTGTGGATGGTTATACTGTGTAGAGAAAAGAAAAAGGATAAATTGAATAGAAATAACACATTGAATAATGATGATAAAACAAATGAAAACAATATAAATAATATAGAAGAAATCGAGTTGATAGATATAAATGAAAAAAATATTTGACACGCATGCCCATTATGATGATGAGGCATTTGATGAAGACAGAGATGAGTTATTAACACGCCTGTTAGGTAGTGACATAGGAACTATTGTGAATGTGGGCGCAAGTCTGGAAGGTTGTATAGCAAGTGTAGAGCTTGCAAAAAAATATGACAATATATATGCAGCCATAGGTGTTCACCCGGATGATTATGAGAGACTTGAGAATAATGAAAAACCAAAGATAGCTTATCCATCCTGCAATAATGAGATGATGATATTTGAAAATAACAGTGAAAGCTTTATGGACTGGCTTAAGGATGAAGCTCTTACTAACAAGAAGGTTGTTGCGATTGGAGAAATCGGACTTGATTATTATTATGACGAGCCTGGAAGAGAACTTCAGAAGAAATGGTTTGCAAGGCAGTTAGAACTTGCAAGAGAGGTTAATAAACCAGTTATTATACATTCAAGAGATGCCTGTGCAGACACTATAGACATATTAAAGAGTGGACATGCCAGCGATATAGGAGGCATAATACATTGTTACTCATATACTAAAGAAACAGTTAAGACATTTTATGATATGAACTTCTACTTTGGAATCGGTGGTGTGCTTACATTCAAGAATGCAAAAAAGCTTGTTGAGGCGGCAGAGGTTATACCACTTGACAGAATAGTGTTGGAAACTGACTGCCCATATCTTGCGCCAGTACCTAACAGGGGTAAAAGAAACGATAGCAGTAATATACAGTATGTTATAGAGAAGCTTGCTGATATAAAAGGCGTTACAAAGGAGCAGATAGCAGAGGAGACATATAAGAATGCATGCAGAGTATATGGATTGTAGTCTTGTAGTCTGCATATCTTATATTGTAAATGCTTACATAAGGTGCGAAACAATGTGGCAATACATGCTTTAGTGCTTTCTAGTGCATTGTTATCGGTATCTGTGATTTACGTGTGATTTTAGTATCTGGTTATCTGATTGACATACTTATTCAGAAAATGTATATTTGTTGTTATAGTCAGTTGTAAAAACAGTGCAGGTTGTGGTAGTAAACATCTGTGTTTTGTATGATACAGGAATGGAGATAAATATATATATGAATAATAAGAATTATGATAACGTTATGCATCTTGGAAACCCGACTAATACGATAGCTGTTCTTAACAGATACGGCTTTAATTTCCAGAAGAAGTTCGGTCAGAACTTTCTTATAGATGAGAATGTTGTTCAGAAAATAGTAAGGGAAGCTGGTGTTACAGAGGATGATTTCGTGCTTGAGGTAGGCCCTGGAATCGGAACTATGACACAGATTCTGTGCGAGAATGCCAGAGAGGTTGTTGCTGTTGAGATAGATAAGAAGCTCATACCGATACTTACAGAAGATACACTTTCGTGGTATGACAATGTGACAGTTATTAATGAAGATATATTAAAGCTTGATATAAAGAAACTTGCAGAAGAAAAGAATGGTGGAAAGCCTATAAAGGTAGTTGCTAACCTGCCATATTATATAACAACTCCTATTATTATGGGACTTTTTGAGAGTGGAGTGCCTCTTGATAGTATAACTATCATGGTCCAGAAGGAAGTGGCTGACAGAATGCAGGTTGGCCCTGGTACTAAGGATTATGGCGCACTTTCCCTTGCAGTGCAGTATTATGCTAAGCCAAGGATAGTGCTCAATGTTCCGGCAAGCTGTTTTATGCCAAGACCTAATGTGGATTCTGCGGTAATTAAGCTTGAAAGATATGAAAAACCACCAGTGGATGTAGTCGATGAACATCTTATGTTCAGAATAATAAGAGCATCCTTTAACCAGCGCAGAAAAACCATGATGAATAGTGTTGGCAACAGTGGAGACGTTAATGTTTCCAAGGAAAAGCTTGCTGCGGCACTTGAAAAATGTGGATTACCTTTAACAGTAAGAGGTGAGGCACTTACATTAGAGCAGTTTGCACAAGTTGCGAATGCGATAGTGGAATAAGTCAATAAATATATATCAATATACATATTTAGCTCCTGGCAGTCATAAGATTACATATCAATCTTATATTGTCAGAAGGTTTTTTATGACTGATTATCAGCGGTTTGTTTCATACATTTATTCTTATCCGGGAGGTGTAAGGGATAAGAATGTAGGCTTTGCTAAGGTTGAGATAAGGACTGGCGAGATGAGGCTTAATATCAATCTTAGAGGAGTGTATACAGATACACCACAGATGTTTGGCATACATATGCTTATAGACAGGGACGATTCAATTCCTGGAAGATACAGGCTTATGAAGGTTGGCGATTGTATAGTGAACAATGGAATGGCATCATATGCGGGAATATTTAATGCCGGTAATATTGATAATACAGGGTATGCTTCATCAGACATATGTGGAATAGCTGTTGCAAACAAGGGTGACAGATATTATATGATGTTTTCTATGTGGGAGGATTATGATATTAATCCGGATGTCATAGAATTTGCCGGGAATGATGTAAGAAAATATGATAATAGGAAAATATCCGAGAATAAAATATCAGGTAATAATACGTCATATGTTAATATATCAGATTATGAACAGAAAATGGATAGTAATAATACCTGTGGCATAAATGATACGGAAAAAAGATTAATATATACAACAGATAATAATCACAAAATGACAGAACACAATAATAGCACAAATGACAGAGAAAACAGGACAGACGGATTACGAGCCATGGAGAGTGAAAATAATACGCTAAGCACGCATGATAATGGCTGCAACGATAACGATTGTATAAGAGATTATAAAAATAATACTGATAGTAATGAAAGTGCTTTCGATGAACTTAATAATCGTGACAATGATATTAAAGATAGTATTAAAAATATTAATATAGAT
>JBNMGS010000013.1:0-12030 GCA_050872365.1 Lachnospira sp. | reverse complement strand
TTTCAATAGATACAAAGATTGGAAAAGGAAAGACATTCTATGTAGTAGCTGCAGATGGAACAAAGGCAGCAGAAGTAAAGAATACTACAGATGCAAGTACATATAATACAGTAACAGCACAGGTAGAAGCAGGAAAGACATATTATGCATACCTTGGTGGAGCAACAGCACAGATCTGGAAAGTATATTACTCTCCAATCAGTGAAAAGACAGCAACACCTTGGTCTGAGGTAAAAACTCCAGTTATTAACAGTGTTGAAGTAGTTGACGGAAGCTTTGTTGTTAATTTTGATGCGGTTATAGATGAGTACGAAGGTGCAGAGGATGTACAGGTTACTATGTTCTATAATGGTTTCGAGGTATCTACAGAGGTTATTAAAAGCCAGAAGGATTCAGCTAAGTTCACACCACAGTGGAGTGGTAACTATTCATTCAAGGTAGTTGCACAAAGAACTGGTGAAGCTGATAAGGCAAGTGAAGAAGTTAAATATGACAATTATGTTCTTGCAGTTAAGAAGCCAGTTATCGAGCTTGCACAGAATAAGGGCAATGGAACAGTATACCTTGACTGGATGAATATAACAGATGCTGATTCATATTCAGTATCATATAAGTTAAGTGATGCAGCTGATTACACAGTTGCAGAAGAAGCTAATACAAAGGGAAATACAACTATTACAGGTCTTACAGCTGGTAAGAAATATGATTTTAAGATTGATGCAAAGAGAAATTCTGATTCATATGTAGCAACATACGTTAAGGAAGGCTTTGAAGTATCTCAGAATGATACTAATGACTGGTTCTTTGCAACTGTTGGTTCTGCACAGATGACAAAGGCAACTGTTAAGGATGCAGCAGGAGAAGTTATTCAGAAGGTTGATATGTCATCTAAGGATGATGCAGCTGAAAAAATAGGTCTTACAAGTGCTAAAGATGTTACAGGAAGCAAGGGTTCAGTTACATTTGAAGCAACAGACAATGGTAAGATATCAGATGGTGAGGAAGGTTTCCAGTATTACTATACAATGATTAATCCTAATACAGAAAACTTCGAACTTACAGCAACATTTAAGATTACTGATACATCACTTACACCAGATAATCAGACAGGTTTTGGTGTGATTGCATCAGATATGTTAGGTTATAATTATTGGGGAAAGCCAGATTATGTTCATAAGCTTTTCAACAATATATCAACACAGATGTATAGTGTTAAGGCAAAGTTCGTAGGTAACAGAGCTATTACAGGTTACAAGTCTATTGATACATCAAGTTTTGATGATGTAACAAGAACAACAGAACAGCAGAACTTTAAGAATACAAGTAGTAACTTTACAGAAGGTGAAACATATACATTTACATTAAAGAAGACAAATGATGCATGGGTATCTATCTGTAACGGAGAAGAACTCAAATATGATAATCTTGCAGCACTCAGTGTACAGGAAGATGGTTCAATAGCTGTAGGTGTATTCTCTGCAAGAAAAGTAGGCGTTGAGGTCAGTGACATCAAGTTTACAAAGAGTGAAAGTACAGGTGTAGGTGAAAATGTTTCAAACGATAAGATAACACCTTCTGTATATGTAGCTTCAACAGGTACAGCTAATTCAAGCGAGTATGAATATATATATACTCCTAACGTAGCTGGTAGCCTCGAAGTATTTGATAACGATGGTAAGTCAGCAGGAAAAGTTAACTTAGCAGCAGATGAAGTTGCAAGAGTTAAAGTTTCAGTTAAGGAAGGAACAAATACAATCAAGTCTGAGTTCACTCCAGATAAGACACAGAATCTTACATCTTATGATGTTATTACTAAATCATCTAACGTAGAATATAAGAAGCTTGGAGATATAAGTCAGGTTCTTTATGTTTCACCAGATGGTAAAGAAGGTGCAGCTGGAACTAAGGAAGATCCTATGGATATTTATTCTGTAGTTAAGTATGCACAGCCAGGACAGTATATTACATTACTTAATGGTACATATAAGGGTTCAGATGTAAAGATTAACTATAGCGTATCCGGTACAGCAGATAAACATATTAAGTTAGTAGCAGAAGATGCTAATAAAGTAATTTTTGATGGAATTGCACTTAATCTTTCAGGTAGCTACTGGGATGTATACGGAATATATGTAAAGAAACCATCATCAGTAGGTATCCAGATTTGTGGTAATTACAACACAGTAGATATGTGTACTGTAGAAGGTTCACAGAATACAGGTATTCAGATAAGTAGAACAGGAAGTGCCAATAACATAGCTGGAAGACAGGGATTATTATGGCCATCATATAATCTTGTTAAGAACTGTGAATCATTCGATAACTGTGACCCAGGACGTAATGATGCAGATGGTTTTGCAGCAAAGCTTACAAGTGGTGACGGAAATGTATTCTATGGATGTATATCACATAACAATATTGATGACGGATGGGATCTTTTCTCTAAGACAATATCAGGTGAAATCGGTGTTGTTACAATTGAAAACTGTGTAGCTTATAATAACGGATGGTTAACTTATGAAGGTAAGGTTGATCCAAAGCTTACAGGTGAAGGTAATGGATTCAAGCTTGGTGGTTCTTATATGAAGGGTGGACATATCCTTAAGAATTGTGTATCATTCAATAACCTTGCAAAGGGTATTACAAGTAACAGTTGTCCAGACTGCCAGATATATAATTGTACATCATTTGGTAATGCTATAGGTGATGGTGCTGTATATAACGTGGGTCTTAATACTAAGGAAACTAACTTAAAGGAATGGGTTGTTGAGGGTCTTATCTCTACAACAAGCACAGATTATACAACAACAGCTGACTTAATTCCTTTCTCTTATAACAGTGAGGATAACTTTATCTTCAATGGTACAGAGTCAAGAAACAGCGAAGGCAAGGTAGTTACTAATGACTGGTTTAAGAGTGTTGATGTATCAGTAGTTCCAACAAGAAATGAAGATGGTACTATTGATATGCATGGACTTCTCGAATTAACAGATGCAGCACCTTCTAATACAGGTGCAAGACTTGATTCAACAAGTGATGATGCCAAATCAGTTAAACCAGGTATGCTTGGTAAGTCAGAAATCACAGATTCAGTTGAAAAGGCAGATGTACCAGCTACAAAGTCAGATATAGCTATAACAGATGTTCTTACAGATGCTGAATTAAGAGCTTATAACAATGGTGCAGACGTTAAAGTAACAGTCGATGTTAACAATATTGATGAAGCAAAGGCTGATGAAGCAGTTAAGAAAGATATAGAACTTGCAAATGCAAAGGTTAAAGAAGCTATAGCTGATGGTATAGTTGGACAGTATATTGATTTATCAATCAATAAGACAGTTGGTGATAACGAGCCAACAGCAGTAAAGGTAACAAATAGTCCTGTTAAGTTTAATGTAACAGTACCAGAAAAGCTTATTAACAAAGACACTAATAAGACAAGAGAATATAGTATAGTAAGAGTGCATGATGGCGTTGCAGAGGTTATGAGTGATGCTAAGGTTGAAACAGTTGATGGTAAGCTTACAATCACATTAAGTACAGATAAGTTCTCTACATATGCGATTGTATACAAGGATACAGTAAAGAGCAATCCTGGTAAGGACGATGGCAAGGGGGATACACCAACCCAGCCAACAGAACCAGTTAAGCCAACAGAACCAACCCAGCCAACACAACCAGCACAGCCTTCACAGCCTTCACAGCCAGCAGAACCTTCAGTAACACCTACAACACCTTCTACATCAGAAGCAGTTGGTGATACAGCACAGGATAATTCTAATGCAGATAGTTCAGCAGCTGATGCAGAATCAGGTGAAGGTACTACAACAGGTGATGCAGCACATCCAGCATTATATGCAGTATTGGCTATGATGGCAGCAGGTCTTGTTTTATCAGTAGTTGTATATGATAACAAGAAGAAAAGAATTTAAGTAATTTAAGTAATAAAACATATACGATATATAGATGTGGGGTCTATATATCGTATTATGAGATATGTATCTTAATTATGAGGAAAGAGTAGCAAAGAACTAAAGATAAACGTAAAGAAAGGTCAGGATAGCATCGTGGAGATGTTTATCCTGACCTTTTTGTTGTAAATAAAAAGGCTGTTATTCAGCCTTGTCATTATTGATGTGTTCATTAATAATGGCTTTAATAGTGTTATATAGATAAGGCTTTAATTTGTCTATATCAGCAGGTTCTTTGTACAGAATAGCGCTGTAACAGGTTGAACTTATAAGCTCTACTATCATAAAAAGCATTATTTCAGGTTCTTTAAGATTAAGTCCAGACTCTGACAGCATATCATAATATATGTCTTTAAAATTAATATCATCATCAGCAACATTGGTTGTAAGTGCTTCCTTGAATATTCCCCATGACAGATTCTTTGATATGAAGGTAAGAAGTGTCTGGTTATTGTTTAATGCATTTATGATATAGTTGGCAATAAAAATGATTTTTTCTGTAAATGTAATATGAAAGCTGTTATCTTCAGCGGTTTTATCTTCAATATAGTTATTGAGGGCTGAAACAGCATTTTTAAAAAGCTTGCTTGCCTCATGTGATATTAGCTTGTTTCTTATATCGTATTTATCTTTAAAATAAAGATAGAATGTTCCTTTTGCTATTCCGGCTTTCTGTGATATCTCAGCTATTGATGTTTTAGATACGCCTTGTGTTGTAAACAGCTTAAATGCTGTATCTAGAATAGATGTTCTTTTTTGTTGTTTATTGTTTTCTAGTTTTCCCATATGAAAAACCTCATTTCTATGTGGTGTTGATATTATAACATATATTTATCGGGCATGTTATATCCGAAGCATTGAGGCCGCCGAGCAAGTCTAAGAAAGCTAAAGCATTCTTAGACTGACGGGCATTCGCCCTATCAGCAAAAAGTCTAAAAAAAATATGTGCAAGCACATTTTTTTTTATTCTTTTAGCCGGCACGGCTCATTGCTTACGCACATAGTTTACCACGTAGAAAATAAAAAATCTATAAAAAAATGACTTGGGGTCATTTTTAATATTGACTACTGGTCATTTTGTGATAGAATATCGAATGTAAAGAAAATGACCGTAGGTCATATTTGAGAGTTTTTATCATATGATGTAAATGTTAAAAATAAAATATGTTTTGACATTTATATCATTATATTTGTCAGTGAAGATTAGGGAAAATGTAATAAAGCTGATGAATATGAAAAAAGACGTCGCAGACGTAGAAATGAGGCGAATGTATGGAAAAGTTTGGAAAAGTAATTGTTAAACTTAGAATTCCTATTTTGGTTCTAAGTGTCCTGCTTCTCATTCCATCTGCATTCGGATATTTTAATACAAGGGTTAACTACGATATCCTGTATTATCTTCCGGGTGAGATAGAGACTATGCAGGGTCAGGACATTCTTATGGATGATTTTAATAAGGGTGCCTATGCTATGGTAGTTGTCCAGGATATGGATACGAAATCTACCGATAAGCTGATTAAGAAGGTTGAGAATGTAGAACATGTTGCACAGGTTATTTCTTATACAGGAATAGTTGGTGAGGATGTTCCATCTGAGATAGTACCTTCAAAGTTCAGAAAGTATTTCGAGAATGACAGCACTGATACAACATTATTTGCAATATTCTTCGATAATACAACATCAAGTGATGATACAATGAATGCCATAACACAGATTAGAAAAGAAACAGAAGGCCAGGCATTCATAAGCGGTATGTCAGCGGTAGTTACAGATACAAAGAATCTTTCAGAAAAAGAAACTCCACTTTATGTACTTATAGCTGTAGTACTTGTTTGTATTGTACTTGCAATATTTATGGATTCATTCCTTGTTCCAGTATTTTTTATGATAAGTATTGGTATGGCGATTGTCTACAACCTTGGTTCGAATATCTTTTTGGGAGAAGTTTCGTACATAACCAAGGCACTGGCAGCGGTACTTCAGTTAGGTGTTACACTGGATTACTCGATCTTCTTATGGCATAGCTATAAGGAAATGAAGGAGCAGTATCCAGATGATCATAAGGAAGCTATGGCAGTAGCAATCGGTAACACACTTACATCAGTTGTTGGTTCTTCAATAACAACAGTTGCAGGTTTCATAGCACTTTGCTTTATGAGCTTCACACTTGGTCTTGACCTTGGTATTGTAATGGCAAAGGGTGTTATATTTGGTGTTATCGGATGTGTAACTATCCTTCCATCATTAATCCTTACATTTGACAAGGCATTAGAGAAGACAATGCATCGTGAGATTATGCCAAACTTTGATAAGCTTGCCACATTTATAGTAAACCACTCATGGATATTTGTAATTATCTTCCTGGTGCTGTTAGGACCAGCTATGTATGGACAGAATCATGCAAAAGTATATTATGATTTGTCTGATACACTTCCAGATGATCTTGCCTGCTCACAGGCTAACAAGAAACTGGAAGAAAACTTTGATATGAATTCAATATATATGATACTGGCAGATACAAACATGTCTACTGATACAGCAAATGAGATGCTTGATAAGCTTGGTGATGTAGACGGTGTACAGTTTGCACTTGGACTTGATACAGCACTTAAATCAGGTATTCCACAGGAATTCCTTCCATCTAAGACAGTATCAGAGCTTAAGGGTGATGATTACCAGATAATGATGATTGCAACAGATTACAAAATAGCATCTGATGAAATCAATAATCAGATAAATGAGGTAAATGATATTGTTAAATCTTATGACTCTAAGGCTATGGTAGTTGGTGAGGCACCTTGTACTAAGGACCTTATCACTATAACAGATAAAGATTTTAAGACAGTAAGTGCGGTATCTATAGTAGCAATATTTGTTATTATCCTTGTTGTACTTAAGTCAATATCACTTCCTATAATACTTGTTGCAGCTATTGAGTTTGCTATATTTGTAAATATGGGTATTCCTTATTTCACACATACACAGATACCTTTCATAGCATCAGTTGTTATCGGTACTATACAGCTTGGTGCAACAGTCGATTATGCTATTCTTATGACAACAAGATATAAGAAGGAAAGAAGTCAGGGACTTGCTAAGAAGGAAGCTATACAGACAGCACTTTCAACTTCAATACCTTCAATTATTGTAAGTGCACTTGGATTCTTCGCAGCAACATTTGGTGTTGGATGCATAGCATCAGTTGATATGATTGGTTCATTATGTACATTAATGGCACGAGGAGCAATTATAAGTATGTTTGTTGTTATATTCATACTTCCATCATTATTCGTGTTATGTGATAAGTTAATTATCAATACAAGTTTTGGTTTCAAGCCTAAGAAGAATCAGGATGTTTAATAATTGACTGGTATGTAATATTGAGAAAAGACAGTATGTTTTGTCAATTATATGAATTACGGATTAAGCATAATCTGGAGATATAATTCAGGGACAGCATATATTTTCTCATTGACATCGCAGGTAGAAGATATATGTCAGAACAAATGTAAGATATATCGGAAGGTAAGGAAATGGAGGAATAGTTATGATTAAGAAGACTTTATTTAAATATGGTTCAGTATTAATGAGTGTTGTTCTTATAGCATCAACTCTTACAGCATGTGGAACTAACACAGCATATAATCAGACACAGAGCGAGGTTGCAGTAAGCAGTGAAGCAGCTTCCAATACAGAAAGTATTATTTCAAATGCAATCAAGAATGAGTTGTCAGTATCAAACACAAGCACATTGAAGACAAATACGCGTGACGAGATGGTATATGTGTTTGATAAGGCAGATGGAACACAGGATCATGTAACGGTAACAGAAAAGGTGACAGATGCCAATGGTGAAACTACAACTAACCAGAGCAGTTCAAGTAAGAGTGCACCTGTATCCATAAAAGTAACTTATAAGTTAAATGGTGTAGAAACCAAGCCAGAGGATATGATTGGCAAGAGCGGTAAAGTTACAATCAGATATGACTACACTAACAATGAGAAGAAGACTATAAATGTTAATGGAAAGTCACAGACAGCATATGTTCCATTTACAATGATTACAGGAACACTTCTTCCAACTGATAAATTCAGCAATGTAGAGGTTACTAATGGTAAGGTCAGCAAGGTAGGTGATAACATCATAGCACTTGGTATGACTATGCCAGGTTTAAAGGATACTTTAAATCTTAAGTTTGACGGTGAAAGCCTTGATATGGATATTCCGGAATACTTTGAAATATCAGCAGATGTTAACGATTTTGAACTTGATATGTCTATGTCAGTTGCAACAACAAGTGTACTTAATGGTGTAGATGTAGATGATTTCTCATTAGCAAAGCTTGAAGATAAGATGAATGAACTCCAGTCAGCAGCAGACCAGCTTACAGACGGAACAGTAACTCTCCAGAATGGTACACAGACACTTGCAGACAGCATCCCGGCACTTACAGATGGTGTAGGTCAGTTAGATGATGGTGCAGGAACACTTAAGGATGGTATATATGCTTATACAGATGGAGCAAGTCAGCTAGGAGCAGGTGCAGACCAGCTTAAGGATGGTATTGCGGCATATACAGATGGAGCAGGTCAGCTAGGAGCAGGTGCAGTTCAGCTTAAGGATGGTATTGCAGCATATACAGATGGAGCAAGTAAACTTGGAGCAGGTTCAGTTGAATTAAAGGAAGGTATCACAGCTTATACAACTGGTGTAACTCAGCTTGCAACAGGTTCAGAGACATTAAAGTCAGGAGTATCAGCATTTACAGCAGGAGCAGCACAGCTTGCTGAGGGTTCAGATACATTAAAGAAAGGTATATCAGACTATACAGACGGTGTATCACAGCTTGCAGATGGTACAGATAAGCTACAGACAGGTATAGGCTCATATACAGACGGCGTATCACAGCTGGCTACGGGAACAGTAACACTTAAGGACGGAGTAGATACTTATACAGCAGGAGTAGCTTCTATCAGCAGTGGTTCAGAAACTCTTAAAGGAGGAATTAATGCTTATACAACAGCAGCAAAGCAGATAGGTGCAGGTGTTGAAGCATTAAAATCTGGAATAGATACATATACTACCAATGTTACAGCACTTAAGAATGGTGCATCAGCTGTAAGTTCAGGTGTCAATCAGATACAGAAGGTTCTTACAGTTGATATGAATAAACAGTTACAGGATAATGTTACTGCATATAAAACTAATAGGAATATTACAGATAGTGTAAATGCTCTTGCAAATGCAGCATCAACCTATGGTCTTTCAGATATAACTATCGCAGATGATATTAAAGCAATAGCAGCAATACCTATGGATGAAAGCTTTGAAACTAATGTATCAAAAAAACTTGGGGAGCTGTATACAAAGTATCTTGCAGTATATACAGGAAAGGTTACATCAGGTGCACCAGAGTCAGTAATACAGTTATATGCAAACCAGCTTGGATTACTTGTTAATATTTCCAGCAATCAGGGAGCAGCTGGAGCTCTGGCACAGGTTTCAAGCCAGTTATCAGCTAACAAGGATGCTATAGATTCACTTGCAAAGGGAGCTGAAAGTGTAAGTGGTGGTCTTGAACAGCTTGATACAGCAAGCAGTCAGCTTACAGATGGAGTTAAAGCTGTTAATGATGGTCTTGTAACACTTAATGGTAATAATGAAACACTTAATAAAGGTGCTAAAGATCTTGCAGATGGTTCTGCTAAGCTTAACGAAAACAGCAAGGCACTTACAGATGGTGCAGCCCAGGTAAGTGGTGGCGTTGCAGAACTTAATAAAAACAGTGCATCACTTAAGGATGGTGCAGCCCAGGTAAACGATGGCGTTAAGAAGCTTAACAGTAACAGTGCAGCGCTTAATAGTGGGGCAGAACAGATAAATGGAGGTCTTACACAGCTTAATGGAAACAGTGCAGCGCTTAATAGTGGAGCAGAACAGATAAATGGAGGTCTTGCAAAGCTCAATGGAAACAGTGCGGCGCTTAATAGTGGAGCAGAACAGATAGATAGTGGTCTTACACAACTTAATGCTAACAATGATACACTTAATGGTGGTATAGCTCAGCTTAATAGTGGTCTTATAACACTTAATAGCAATAATGATACACTTAATGGTGGCATAGGTCAGTTAACAAGCGGATTCACAACGCTAAATGCTAACAATCTTGCATTAAGAAGTGGTTCATCACAGCTTGCAGATGGTACATCAACACTCAGGTCATCATCTACAACATTAGCAGACGGAGTTACACAGCTTAACGATGGTGCCATAACACTTAGGGATGGTATGGCTGAATTCAATGCAACTGGTATTAAGGCTATAACAAGTCTTGTTGGAGATGATGCTGATACAGCAGTAGATACAATCAAGGAGGTTATAAAGCTTGGTAAGAATTATAACTCATTCCTTGATAAGAAAGATGGAAAGGAAAGCTCAGTAACATTTATATATAAAACAGCTGAGTTAACCAAATAATTAAGCTTACTTTTCCAAAACTCTCATATATATAATTGCCGGACAGTCCGGCGGTAACCCCCATGGTGATTAGCTGTGGGGGTTATTTTTGTTGTGTTTATGTCAGCATATACTTTCCTGGCATATTATATGATTAAAGGATCAAAAGGTATTATCGATGCATGCTTGCATGCAACTCAATGTATACATTATATTTTTATACATTATAAATATGCTGCCAATGATAGATATAAAAAAGCCACCACTGTGACAGTGTTTAATCAGATTAAACATGGCTACAGTGGTGGCTTTTTATGAAACTGAACAGATAAGAAAGCGTAACATTAAAAGTTATTCTAAAGTTGTTTCTAAAAGCTCTTAAAGTACTCCTCAAGTCTTGTAAATGTCTTAGTAAGTGCAACGGCTTCATCTTCGCTTAAGTCCTCGGTTATGTAGTTAATCATATCTTCGTGGAACTTCTTGTGATGATTATATGCAGCCAGACCCTTTTGAGTAAGTGATGCATATACAATACGGCGGTCTTTTTCACCGCGGGTCCTAATAACATACCCTTTCTTCACAAGTCCGTTGATGCCAACAGTAAGTGTACCCATAGTAACACCAAGTGCCTTGGAAATAACACTCATAGTTCTTGGTTCACCGATACCGATAGCCTCAATAATGTGCATATCTGTAACGGAAATATCCTTGAATTCATCTGTAATTAAAGCCTTTTCCTCTATATTCGTAATATCGTTAAACAATGTAACAAGTATAGAGTTTAATGATTCGTAAATGTCCATAAAAGCACTCACTTTCCTGTGTTAGTATGTTTAAAATAAGTAACGTAAATAATAATAATTACTTATAAAACTTCTATAATTAACTATCAATCTGGATATTGTTTTTATAACCAGAACAAGCACCAAAATTCTACTAATATTATATATTACAGAGTGTGTTAATGCAACAGAATACATAGCATTTTAAAGATTGTGAAAGCTTAAAACAGGACAGAAATGAAATGTATGAAAGAAACTCTTATAAAAATGCAAAGAAACCCGGAAATTATCTATGTGATAACGTTTTCATAAAAGCATATGGATTAAGGATATATCATCGGTAGAAGGAGTGAAAAGTCCATAAAAATAAGATGTTTTCTTAACAGACTGTAAACGTTTTCAGCAATTGGAATTGAAGTGAAAAAGAGAATACAGTAATATTCCATTAAATCCTATAGGAAATACATATAAATCAAAAAACATATTATGGAAGCGCATTTACCATATGTGTTATGAAAAATAAAGGAAATAATGGGAGGATAATTATGAAGAAGTTTATATCTGGTACAAAAAAATCATCGTTGAAAAAGACATCGTTTAATGGAAACAGTTTAAAAAAATATATCAGAAAAACAGTGGTTCTGGGACTTGCAACAATAGCTGCAGCAGGAGCACTTTATGGATGCGGAAGCAGCAACACAGATAACAGCGGAAGCGTGGAAATAACTAATGTTTCTTATGACCCAACAAGAGAATTATATAAAGAGTATAATCAGCTTTTTGCACAATACTGGAAGGATAAGAACGGACAGGATGTTAC
>JBNMGS010000012.1:0-12413 GCA_050872365.1 Lachnospira sp. | reverse complement strand
TCCCACCACATTCTGTACAATGTGGTACTGCCTCTTTGCTTTCATATATATAATCTGATGGATACTTCTTTCTACATCTCTCACAATAGTTTCTTGTTGTAGCACCATGAAGCTCTATAACATTCTCACTTCCAGCCAGCTGATGAAGACCATCTATATTCTGTGTAACTACTGCCTTAAGCTTACCCATCTTTTCTAGCTTAGCCAGTACTTTATGTGTTACATTGGGCTGTATACCTCTTGCATCCATCTTCTGTCTGTAGAATTCAAAGAATACTTTGGGATTGTGATGAAGACATTCTTCACTAAGCAGATATTCTGGTTCATACTTATCGAATTCAACATCATGCTGGTTATATAATCCGTCTTTACTTCTAAAATCAGGTATTCCCGATTCTGTTGACACACCAGCACCACCAAAAAATACTATATTTTCTGAATCCATTATGAACTCATATAAGCGTTTTGCGGTAATGGCTGCATATTCTTCTGTATTTTCGCCATGCTTATCATTTTCATTGTTCTCTTCCATCATAATATATTTCCTCCAATAAGATATAATACGATATTTATTTAGTAATCTTCATCATCTCTTCTGCTTTTTTATATTCCTCTTCCGTATACTTTGTAGTTATCTGCTCTTTTGTAAGTCCTAATTCCAGCATAGCTGCTATTGCTTTTATTCGTTCCTCGCTGCGGCCAGTTTCAAGACCTTCCTGACGGCCAAGCAATTTACTTTCATCCTGCAATTTCTTTAAAGCATTACACATATTTACCATCCCCTTTTCGTTATTATCAGCTATATTCATAAGATATGGAGTGTCAGTCATTACGCTGATCATTCTTAATACTTCTATTGATATATTTTTACGATTGTATTTATTATATATATTATTGAAGTTCTCTTCGTAAATAGACTGTGTAATATCAAAAACCATTTTCACATCTTTATTCTTAAACTTATATCTGTTGGAATCTCTTATCTGTACAAGATTCATTTTATAATCTGTAAATATATTTTCTATCTCTGGTCTCATATGTATCATCATGTCCTTTATACTAACTGGACCATCCCATGGCATCTCTGAATAGTATAGCACAACTATAATCCTAATCCTCACATTTTTCCCACACAAGTTTTCCTGTCTTAACTGCCTTTTCATAACATGACACTTTGTAGTTAAGACGCTTCATTGTTGCTTCTATATGTGCTTTCTGTTCTTCAAGCCCTGCAAGCTGCTCTTTAAGAAGCTCAAGTCTTGCTTGTATAGTAGAATCTCCCTCCTGGTACAGCTTTACATATTCTATCAGAGCTTCTATTGGCACACCTGCATTTCTCATACATATAGCATTCTCAACCCAGCCAAGAGCATCTTCATCATAGTTTCTTATACCACCAGGTGTACGTGAAACAGCTGGAATAAGTCCTACTCTTTCATAATATCTTAAGGTATCCTGTGATATACCATATTTTTCACTAACTTCTTTGATTGTCATACTTTCTTACCTTCTACTGCTGATATTATTATCTTCATTTACATTTGCTTGGGATTCATTTTTATTTTCATTCTTTTTTTATTTTCTTTTTTTATTTTCTTTTTTCTCGTTTATAAACAACTATTACATGTTTTAAGCTGTTCATGATTGAATACCCTTAATCCTTACATCCAATCATTATAAAGCTTTACTTTGTATTATAATACAACATATAGTTAACTCCAAGTCAAGATGATTTATCTATTGTTCATAACATTTGCAGCATATTTTTCACTTTTTTCTGCTATTTTCTCTTAACATTTTCCCCTGACATACTGACATTATATATATAGCAAATAACCAAAAAGTCATTGTAGTCGATAAATATACCCATAATATTGACATATGATATAGCATATGATATATATACTACGACAGATGTACTATGTCTGTCGTAGTACGATAAACGTAGCATATATACGATTATAAGTGAGTTGCAAAATTTACTTTTTTACTCACATCATTAAAAACAACTACTCTACAGCATAAATAATAATAATATAAGGAGGTCTTAATATATGGCTGGCATCAGCAGCGATATCATAAGAGGATACAATGATACTATAATTCTATATCTTCTGCTTGACAAACCATCTTATGGTTATGAGATATCCAAGCAGATTAAAGCACTATCAGATGAAAAATACATTATGAAAGAAACTACTCTTTATTCTGCATTTACACGTATGGAAAAAAACGGATATATAACCTCTTTTCCTGGTGTTGGTGAGAATGGAGGAAAAAAACGCACATATTACAGCATAACTGATGCTGGGCGGGAATATTATAAAGCACGCTGTGAAGAATGGACTTTAACTAAAGAAGTTATTGAACATTTTATACGTAAGTAAATAACCTTTAATTAAATTCAACTAAATATATTAAATATATAAATATCGCAAATAAAAATGCACAGAAACATAAATTATATACTTTATTGCCAGTTACTTAATATCGCATATATATGAGGAGGATTTTATGGAAACTATTAAAAGCTATCTTGAAACCATGTTTGCCAATATGCCGGACACTCCAGAAGTCATCAGAGCTAAGTCTGAGCTTTTTGGAATGATGGAGGATAAGTACAACGAACTTATATCTGAGGGAAAAAGTGAAAACGAAGCTGTTGGAACTGTTATATCTGAATTCGGTAATCTTGATGAGCTTGCCGATACTCTTGGTCTTAATGCCAACACCCATGGAGATTCCAGCAAAACTGTGACACCTGATAAAAGAATACTGACCCTTGATGAAACCATACATTACATACGCACCTGCTCCAAAAGAAGCCTGCTTATTGCTCTTGGTGTTATGCTGTGCATAATTTCACCAGTATTTCCTATAATAGGCGACATGATAGATATATTGATAGTAGAAAATATCATGGTGTCTCTTATGTTTTTAACTATCGCAGTTGCAGTCGCCATGTTTATTTTTGCTTCAACATCTCTTAAAGATTATGCTGACATCAGAAATCATGCATGTGTGCTTGATTATCAGTCATCACAATATGTAAAGAATGAAAAAGAACGCATGAAACCGGTATATGCCATATGTCTTGCAGTCGGTGTCCTGTTATGTATAGTGTGTGTTATTCCTCCTATTATTATGGACAGCTTTAACATTGGCATACTTGAAGATATTTCCGGAGCACTTGTTCTAGCCATCTGCTCTGCCGGTGTTATGCTCATCGTCTTTCAGGCAAATGCAGCTGCTTCCTATAGAAAACTTCTATCACTTAGCAGCATGACTACAACATCCGGTGCATACACAGATACAAATGCAAATATAAATTCAAATGCAGTATATAAAAATTTTGAATATATTAATCCAACTGCTGCCACTGTTATGTCTGTATTCTGGCCTACTGTTTCATGCTTATATCTGTGTATAAGCTTCCTGACATTCGGATGGTCTGTTACATGGATAATATGGCCTGTTGCCGCTATTATTTACAACGTACTTAAAAGTTTTTTACGCAAGTAAATGTGCAGCTATTATCTACAACGCACTTATATCACCAAAATCGTAAAGAAATGGAGATTAATAATATGGGAAAACGAATATATTTAGGAATCATATACAGCATAACAGCTATATGCATAATCATCGGAATCATTGCAAATGTATGGGATATACCTTCATTATCATGGATATCTGTTTCCTTTAAAAGTGGAAAATATATAACATATACAGATAATCTTGAGGCCTTTGATAATCTTGATATTGATACTTCTTTAGGCAATGTAAATGTGATAAATGGTACCTCTTTTAGTATAGAATATAAAGGAGCTTCCTCATACCGCCCCGAATATTCCGTAAATGGAAACACCCTAAAAGTAACGCAGGCCGATTCAGGCAGCAAAATAGTAAAAAACATGCATTTTAAAAATACTAAATCCGAACTGACTATCACTATCCCATCGGACGTTACTCTGACAACTGTAAGCTGTGATATCAATCTTGGCAATTCTGAGTTAACCGGCATCAAAGGTTCAGACATTACTGCCCATGTTGATATGGGAAATCTTACATTATCAGACTGCGGCTTCAACCAGTATAACATTAATACCAATATGGGGAATATAGATATCAGCAGATGTTCCTTTAACACAATGCATCTTGACGTTGACATGGGCAACACTTCTGTTAAACTCCCACGCTCTGATGCATACGGCTATAATCTTGAAACTGATATGGGCAACGTAAATCTGTATGGCACAAACTATAAAAGAAACTGCTCATATAACACAGAAGCTGGAAAAATGATTACAGCTAAGGTTAATATGGGGAATGTTGATATTTACGAATAAAGTGAATATTGTTGTTTAATTGAATTTCAGTTGGCGACGAACGGACGACAAATATAAGCTACAGGCAGTACTGCACACTATGTTCAATGCCAGAAGCTTTGATTGGATATTTCTAAGTCTTTCCATGTAAATTATTATAGCTGACGCTACCGCTCAGACGCGCCGTCCATGGCGCGGCTTCGCTGCTTCGTACGTCCATGTACGAAGCTAGCTGGTTGGCTAAGGGAAAGACTAAGAACTATCACAATCAAACTTCAAGTGCATTTCACATAGTATGCAGGACTGCCTGTAGCTTATATTTGTCGTCCGTTCGTTAATTACTGAAATTCAATTAAACAACAATTAATTTTATTAAATTGCAATAAGGGTGCAAATCGTGTATAATTTAACCATCGTGTAACGTGCTTTGTGAATAATGTTAATTAAATCAGACACGATTAGTTAAATCAGGAATAATGATATACATTTGTGGTATATCTATATATTAAGGAGGAGAAGAATACATGGTGACAGGTACAGAAGCATCTTTCAGCAAGGAAGAATTCAAGAAAAAAGTTGTAAGTAATTGTAAGTCTCTCTATAGAAAGAACATTGATGAGGCTGATAAGCAGCAGGTGTTCCAGTCAGTTGCATATGCAGTTAAGGATCTTATCATAGATAAGTGGATAGCTACACATAAGACATATGACAAGGAAGATCCTAAGATCGTGTATTATATGTCTATGGAGTTCCTTATGGGTCGTGCACTTGGTAATAACATGATTAACCTTACTAAGTATAACGAGATAAAGGAAGCGCTTGATGAACTTGGACTTGATATCAATGTTATCGAGGATCAGGAGCCAGATGCAGCACTTGGTAATGGTGGTCTTGGAAGACTTGCAGCATGTTTCCTTGATTCACTTGCAACACTTGAATACCCAGCTTACGGATGCGGTATAAGATATAAGTATGGTATGTTCAAGCAGGAGATAAAGGATGGATATCAGGTAGAGGTTCCTGATAACTGGTTAAAGGATGGCAATCCATTTGAGATAAAGAGATCAGAATACCGATATGAAGTCAAGTTTGGTGGATATGTGCGTTCTTATAGAGATGAAGCAACAGGACGTGATATGTTCGTGCAGGAAGATTACCGTTCAGTTATAGCGGTTCCTTATGATCTTCCGGTTATCGGATATGGTAACAACACAGTTAACTCACTTAGAATATGGGATGCAGAGCCGGTTAATACATTTAACTTAAGCTCGTTTGATAAGGGTGATTACCAGAAGGCTATAGAGGAAGAGAACCTTGCAAAGAATATTGTAGAAGTTCTTTATCCTAACGACAACCATTATGCAGGTAAGGAATTAAGACTTAAGCAGCAGTATTTCTTCGTATCAGCATCAGTTCAGAGAGCTGTTGAAAGATACAAGAATATGCATAATGGTGATGTGAAGAAGCTTTATGAGAAGGTTACTTTCCAGCTTAATGATACACATCCAACAGTTGCAGTTGCAGAGCTTATGAGAATTCTTATGGATGAGAATGGTCTTGAGTGGGATGAAGCATGGGAGGTTACAACAAAGACAGTTGCTTATACTAACCATACTATTATGGCAGAGGCACTTGAGAAGTGGCCTATTGAGTTATTCTCAAGACTTCTTCCAAGAATCTATCAGATAGTAGAGGAGATTAACAGAAGATTCGTAGAAGAGATTAAGGCTAAGTATCCAGGAGACCAGGAAAAGGTAAGAAAGATGGCTGTTATATATGATGGCCAGGTTAAGATGGCTAATCTTGCTATATGTGCTGGCTATTCAGTTAATGGTGTTGCTAAGCTTCATACAGAGATCTTAGAGAAGCAGGAGCTTAGAGATTTCTATGAGATGATGCCAGAGAAGTTTAACAACAAAACTAATGGTATCACACAGAGAAGATTCCTTCTTCATGCTAACCCACTTCTTGCAGACTGGATTACGGATAAGATTGGCGATGGCTGGATAACAGATCTTAAGCAGCTTGAGAAGATGCTTGTATACGTTAATGATGAAAAGGCAAGACAGGAATTCATGCAGATTAAGCATAAGAATAAAGTAAGACTTGCCGGGTACATCAAGGAGCATAATGGAATAGATGTCAATCCAGATTCAATATTTGATGTACAGGTTAAGAGACTTCATGAGTATAAGAGACAGCTTCTTAATATTCTTCATGTTATGTATCTTTACAATGAGATCAAGAAGAATCCTGATATGGATATTGTTCCTAGAACATTTATCTTTGGTGCAAAGGCAGCAGCAGGATATAAGATTGCAAAGCAGACTATTAAGCTTATTAACAACGTAGCAGATGTAATCAATAACGATGAGTCTATCAATGGAAAGATAAAGGTTGTATTTATCGAGAACTACAGAGTATCTAACGCTGAGATTATATTTGCAGCAGCAGATGTATCAGAGCAGATATCGACAGCATCTAAGGAGGCTTCAGGTACAGGTAACATGAAGTTCATGCTTAATGGTGCCATAACACTTGGTACTATGGATGGTGCCAATGTGGAGATAGTACAGGAAGTTGGAGAGGAGAATGCTGTAATATTCGGTCTTCGTTCTGATGAAGTTATCCGCTACGAGAATGAGGGTGGATATGATCCTATGGAAATCTTTAACAATGATCAGGATATCAGAGAAGTTCTTATGGAACTTATCAATGGTAAGTATTCTAAGGAAGATCCTGAGATGTTCAGAGATATCTATAACTCACTTCTTAACTCACAGGAAGGAAGAAGAGCAGATACTTACTTTATTCTTAAGGACTTCCGTTCTTATGCAGAAGCACAGAAGGAGATTGATAAGAGATACAGGGATGAGACTGGCTGGGCTAAGACAGTTATGATTAACTCATTCAAGGCAGGTAAGTTCTCATCAGACAGAACTATTGAAGAGTATGCCACAGAGATATGGAAGCTTACTAAGACACCTGTTAAGATGAATTAAATATAATCTATTAGTTTATGTTTGGCATATAGAATTGTTAAGTATTTTAATGCCAATATAAATTCAATATAAATATATAGAATAATATCTATCCGGTACTCATACACTTTACCTAGGAGGTCAGGTTGGTGTATGAGACTGGATAGATTTTTTTTATCCCGGGTTATAATAAATGGAGCAGATTTGATCGGGAAAAGGATAGAGGCGGCAGCAACAGACAAGCAGTATATAGAATATAAGAGGGCAAGGAAAGGAAATGAATATACAGAATACTGTGATACCGGGCAGGTTACGCGCAAGACTCAAAATAATACAGTAAAAAATAGCTATAATACAATAACAAATAAAGATAATGTAATAAGAAAGAAAGATACACAGGGGTATATCATAAGCAGCTGCGAGGCAGATGATTATGATTACAGGGATTATGACTATTACAATAACAGAAGGAAAGGCGGATTCATAAGTTTAAGAGGAAAGACATATAGGTCAGCTGATAAACAAAACTCAGAATATAAGAGTGGCAAGGATGCTATGTATGATACGGACATATATAAAAGAGGTTTAAGCAGCTATGAAAAGAAAGGCAGAAATGAATATAACTGCAATAAAGAAACTGCACGTAATATAGTCAGGAAATGTATGGCGGTAATGATATTTATCGCCATTTATTTGTTAGTGCCATCGATTATTACCATGAAGCTTACGGGTGTTGTTGATACAGCTGTAAGCGAAGAGATAACTGATGGAAAAACTATAACAGTGAATTATAAAAATGCATCACAGTCTGTTGATGTTGAGAAGTTTGTTTCAATGGTGCTTGCTGACAGACTTTATATGGGAGATGAGGTCGAACTTCTGAAAGCAGAAAGCATAATGATAAGAACGGATATATATCGTTTGATGGGTGAAAGGATGAACATAGACAGTGGGCAGCTGGGAATGTCATATATGACTGCAAGCCAGATGAAGAAAAAATGGGGAAAGGATTATTCGGATAATTATAATCTCGTAAATGATTGTGTGGCAGCAACAAAAGGTATGACAATAAGCTTTAATGATCTATATATAGATGCAAGGTATACATATATAACAGCAGGTTCAACTCTGTCAGGTCAGGATATGTTAGGAGATGATTATTCATATCTTGCAGCAGTTGAATGTCCTAAGGATAAAGAATCAGAAGAATATTTTGTCGTTAAGACTATTAATAACAGGGATTTTGTTAATGCATTTGAAAAAGTATATGATGGCCTGACATTGGATAAAAAAGAACTTGATAAGCAGTTGCAGGTTGTAGCTGTAAGCAGGGAAGGTTATGTATCAAAGATGCAGGTAGGAAATATGGTAATGACGGGCAGCACATTTGCAAGAATACTTGGACTTAATTCGCCCAACTATAAGCTGGAATATATGGATAGTGGCGTGAAGGTAACGACAATGGGTGTTGGAGATGGATTCGGAGTTGGTGTATACACAGCGCAGAGTATGGCAAAGGATGGAGCATCATACGAGGATATTTTAAAAACGTTTTATAATGGAGTGAGTATAAGCGGTTATGACAGTTAGGAGATTGATAAAGAAATTATTCATTACAAGAGATTAAGAATTATTTACGGAGACTTTACCTGAAAAAGCATATAGATTTTAAAAATTGACTTTATATTATAAGCAATCTTTGATTAATAGGTATTTATTCGGGTCTGCAAAATGCGTACCGCAGACAGATAGGTACATTATTAATCTGGGATTGCTTTTTAAATATAGTTACTGTTTAAATCAATATTAAAATGCTGTGTATAACGTTTAACAGTAACATAATATCAGGAGGAAGATATGAGAAGAATGAAAAAGGTTGCAGCAGCAACACTTACAGCAATGATGGTAGCAAGCCTTGCTATGGGAACAACAGAAACATGGGCAAGAAGTTCGAAAAGGGCAGCATGGAACAATGCAGCTGCAGAGTCGTCAGATACAGAAATGAGTGTTAAAGATGCATGTTATGTAGAGGATGGAAAAGAAACAGAAGAACATAATGTTAAATCTAATGTATATGCTAACAGTAAAGAATGGTCAGAATGGAAGACAAAGTGGGAAAGTGTAAGAACTAACTTCTGTCAGATAGCATTAACACCAGGTGAGGATGCAACTAAGCTTAATGCTGCATGGTATTCTACAACTAAAAATGAAACACCTAAGATAAAGCTTATGGATGCCAATGGAAAAGAAATAAAGACATATGAAGGTGCACAGTCAGTTGAAGCTGATGTTGAAACCGTTAATGATGGTGACAAGACATATACCTTATATCCATGTAAGGTTACAGTCACAGGACTTACAGAAAATACTTCATATAAATACCAGTATTTTGTTAACGGAGCATGGTCTGAGGCATATGACTATAAGACACAGTCAACAGACAGCTTTTCTATAATGTATGTAGGAGATCCACAGATAGGTGCTTCAACAAATCAGCTAGGTAACCAGAATAAAGAATACTATGCAATGAATGATTCATATAACTGGTATCATACACTTAACAATGCAGTTAAGAAGTTCCCAGACCTGAGCTTTATTATGTCAGCAGGTGACCAGATTAATAATACTAATGTAACTAAGGATGCAGACAAGCTGGAACAGCAGATAGAATATGCAGGCTTTCTTAATCCATCAGTGTTAAGAAGCCTTCCGGTAGCTACAACAATCGGTAACCACGATTCCAAGTCAGTTAACTATTCTAATCATTTTAATTATCCTAACAAGCAGACAAGTAATGCCAATACAGCATCAAAGACAACTGCTGGTACAGATTATTACTTTACATATGGTAATACATTATTTATAAGTATTGATACTGACAACTATAATGTTGCTACTCATGAAAATGTTATAAAGGAAGCAACTGAGAAAAATCCAGATGCAAAGTGGAGAATACTTATGTTCCATCAGGATATTTATGGTTCTGGCTATGATCATTCTGATTCAGATGGTATTGTTCTTAGAACACAGCTTACTCCTGTTATAGATAAATATGATATAGATGCTGTCCTTCAGGGACATGATCATACATATTCCAGAACATATCAGCTTACATCGGATGGTTCTGATAAACATGGTGAATATACAAGTGCACCATCAACAGATGATAAGGATAAGTTTTCAGCATATATTAAAGATAATAACTGCTATAATCTTAAGTCAGGCAAGGAAGATTCAAGCAAGGTTGTAGATCCAGAAGGTACTGTATACTTTGAAGCTAACTCAGCAACTGGTAGCAAGTATTATCAGCTTATTGGTACACAGCAGGATTATATAGCAGCAAGATGCCAGAGCTGGAGACCAACATACTCAGTTATAGATATAACAGATACGACTCTTACAGTAAAGACTTATGATGCGGCATCCAATGAGGAGCTTGTTGCGGATGGTGGGGTTAAAACAGCATACACCATTGTAAAGCAGGCAGATAAGACAGCTTTAACAGGGGAGCTTACAAAGGCAGAGGAAGCTTATAAGACAGCAAAGGAAGCAGGCAGCTATACAGAAGATTCATTAAAGGCTCTTGAAGCTACAATAACAGCGGCAAAGGCCATAGAAGATGATGAAGAAAGTACAGCAACAGATATAGCCAGCGCTGTAACATCATTGCAGGATGCAGTTAAAGGACTTACCGTTGCGGAAAATAAGAACGAAAACGGCAGCTTGGAGAATAAGGATAATAATACAGGTAATAATGTTGGCAATAATTCTGGTAATAGTGCTGACAATGGTTCTGGTAATAATTCTGGTAATAGTACAGACAACGGTTCTGGTAACAATTCTGGCAATAGTACTGATAATGGTATTGGCTCTAATGGTACCAATAGTGGCAATAATAATGTGGCAGACTCAGATAATAATGCAGTATCTGGCGACATTAGCGCTAATATAGAGAATTCTAATGCTGGTGATGTATCAGAAAATGCTTCGGGAAATAAAGCAGTATCAGACGGAACAGTTAAGACTGGTGATTCATCTAAAGCAGTTATATGGTATACAGCTGCCGGACTTTCAATGGCAGGTGCTGTGGGTATTATACTTGTAGATAGAAAGAAAAAGAAGCTTAATTAATCATCTGATTACTTCATGTATGTGCAGCTTGTTTGCTGTACATACATGAAAAAAGCATAAATTAATGATCTTCAAAAGGGAATAAGTAAATGTCAGATAAGAAACATGTAATTATAAGGGTTGTGATTGTTTTTGTATGCCTGGCAGCATTTATATTTGCGGCAGACAGACTGAAGGTTACAGATAAAGAACCAATAGTAACAACACTTGGCTATTCATATGAGAATGCCAAAGTAATCGAGGTGGTAGAGGATAATCTGTCACCTGACGGAATAAGGGTCGGATATCAGATGTTAAAGGTGCAGCTTACATCTGGCGAATATAAAGGAGAAATAGTAGATGCCACAAGTGCTGAAGGAAACCTGTTCGGAGCAGTATGTAAAAAGGGAGATTCAGTAGTGGTGCACATGAGTGTATCTGGCAATTCTAAGAATGTCTCAGTATATTCAAAGGATAGAATCGTGTCGGTTGCTGCATTTATAGGAATATTTTTATTACTCATATGTATAATAGGTGGAAAAAATGGTGTCAAATCAGTTGTAGGGCTCGTGTTTACGTTCGTGTCAATATTTACAATATACATACCTCTTATATACAGAGGCTTTTCTCCATTCTGGGCTGCCGTAATCATAACAATTATAACAACAATAGTTACAATGTATCTTATCAGTGGATGTACTATAAAAACAGTATGTGCAATAATTGGAACAGTTATAGGTGTTCTACTTGCCGGATTATCTGCATGGGTGTTTGGACGGGCAGCAGATATAGACGGGTATAACGTATCAAATATAGAAACACTTGTCTACGTAGGACAGATAACTAATATTCAGATAGGCGGGCTGCTATTTTCAGGAATTCTCATAGCTTCTTTAGGGGCTGTTATGGACGTTGCCATGTCAGTATCATCGGCAATAAGTGAAATCCATGACAAAGCACCGCAGCTTGGCTTTGTAGAATTGTTTAAAAGTGG
>JBNMGS010000011.1:0-12492 GCA_050872365.1 Lachnospira sp. | reverse complement strand
TCTATATGGAAAGTATTAGAAGTAGCTGGACAAGCTTTCTGGTGTCCGAAGTATTACTGGTGACATCCTTTCAGTGCCTTATATCGTCCGTTCGTCAACTAACGTTGACATCACTAAACAGTAATATTTAATTCTTAGTCAATTCTGTCTCCCCAGAAGCACTTGTAAGTGTAAGTGTCTTGCCCTTATTAGACAGCTTATATGTATAATCCTCTGTCTGTGTTCCATCAAGAACTGTCTTATTTACAGTAAGTGTTTCACCATCAACTGAATAGCTTATACTAAGCTGTATACCGCTTATAGACATAGAACCTGTTCCATCTTCGTTAAATGTAAATGTAACCTCATAGCCTCCATTATTTCCAGTCCAGCTTCCTAATAATTCTGACTTTTTACTACTTCCACATGCTACAAAGGATAACATAATCATCATAGCTGTTATACATATTATAAGTCTCTTCATTTTCTTCATACTCTTATCTTCTCCGTTCTGCCGTCAAGCGGCTTATAATATTTCTTCATATCAACTTTCTTTTGTCCTGCTTCGCTGCCGTTTCCTTTTCTTTTGCGTTTATTATATCATTCCGCAGATAACATTGTGACAATTTCACTGAAATTCATGGCATGTGATGCTTTTATAAGTATATTATCACCTTTTTTTATAATCTGATTATAATTTTGTTCAAAATCCTCAAGTGTATCATAACTGTATACTTTACAATCATATGATCCATAATGAGTTTCCATATAATCTGAGGCTCCCATTGCTATATGCTTTGCAAGATCACCTATTGTTATAAGAACATCTATATTCTTAGTACCTACATATTGTCCTACATCATAATGAAGATTCTTCTCATCATCTCCAAGTTCAAACATACTTCCTAAGATACATACTTTTCTTCCAAGTGCCATATCAATAACATCAACAGATGCTTTCATTGAAACAGGATTAGCATTATAACAATCATCTATAATTGTGTATTTATCCGTTTTTATAATATTATTTCTTCCAGCAATTGTTTTTAACTTTGATATACCTGTCTTTATCTGTCTGCTGCTAAGTCCAAGCTGAGCTCCAACACAGGCTGCTGCAAGTGCATTATATATCATGTGATGTCCCGGCACCGGAACTGTGACTTCAAACGCTTTGTCTGTATCTGCACAATCCAATCCGTTAATTACAAAGCTTGTTCCATCAAGTCCGAGATTTTTAATATCACTTGCATACACGCCATTTTTATAACTTATACCAAACATTACTGGTCTTTTTCCATTTACCTCATCTATGGTTATAAGTTTATCATCATCACCATTAAGTATAGCTACACCATCAGGCTTAAGATAATTAAACATTTCTGTCTTGGCTTTTAATATGCCATCTCTTGTCTTAAGATTCTCCAGATGACAAAGACCAATATTAGTTATAACGCCTATATCTGGCTGTGCTATCTTTGAAAGTCTTTCCATCTCACCAAAATCACTTATCCCCATCTCAAGGACCGCTATCTCATCATCGTCTCTTAATCTGAATACTGTAAGTGGAAGACCTATTTCATTATTAAAATTCCCATGTGTTTTCAGCACTTTGTATTTTTCTTCAAGAACATAGCTTATAGTTTCTTTTGTACTCGTCTTTCCTACACTTCCTGTTATTCCAACCACCTTTATATCAAGATTATTTCTATAAAGAAGTGCAAGATCTTTAAGTGCCTGAAGACTTGACTTTACCTTAATATATGAGTTCTTCTGTCCCGGAAGCTCTTTTTCTGATATAACACATAATGCTCCTGCATCAAAGCATCCATCGATATACTTATGCCCATCTGTCCTTTCACCACATATGGCAATAAACAGACTATCCTTTATAACTTTTCTGCTATCTATAGTTATATCCGAAACTTCTTTGTCAATATTAGCTTCATCTCCATGATAAACACCATTACACGCTTCTGTAATGGCTCTTAATGTCATTCCACGCATACTTATTCTCCATATTTGTAATTATATCCGTAATATATGATACAAGGGGCAAAAAGTAAAACAGATTCTGCCTGCATAAAAATCTTTACATACATCTTACGCTATAATGTTTTTTATATACGGCAACTATATCAGGTTGCAATATTTTATTATCCGTATCTTCTAAGTGATATTTCAATTACTTTCTCTGTACGTTCATCATATGATATGCCAGCTGCCTGTGCCTCCTGTGGTAAAAGACTTGTTCCTGTCATTCCTGGAAGTGTATTAATCTCAAGACAATATATACTTCCATCTTCTGTTAGCAGCTGGTCTACTCTTGCATATGTAGTTACACCGGCTGATTCACATGCCTTTTCTGCCCATCTTTGCATTCTTTCTGATATTTCCTTAGGGAGTACAGCAGGACATGTTTCCTTTGTTGCTCCTGCCTTATACTTATTCTTATAATCATAGAAGCCCTCAAGCGGTTCAATCTCTATGACCGGGAGTGCTTTTCCGTCAAGAACACCTACTGAGAATTCCCTTCCCTTTATATATTCCTCGACAAGTATATTATCTTCATATGAAAATGCTTCTGTTAATGCACTCTTAAACTCTGTCTCATTAGATACGATTGATACACCAACACTTGAACCCCCACAGCATGGTTTTACAACGCATGGATAAGGAACATATTCTATCTTATGACCTTTCTTAAGTGCTACACCCTTTGGCATAGGAATTCCATCCGGAACAAGTACTTTCTTTGTAAGTTCCTTGCTCATGGATATTGCACTGCTTATATAGTCTGTACCTGTGTACTTTATCCCCATAAGCTCAAATGCAGCCTGTATCTTACCATCCTCACCATTACTTCCATGTAGTCCCATGAATACAATATCAGCTTTGGTACATAGTGCTAACACATTATTGCCAAAGAATCCTTTTCCATTCTTTTTTCTGTTCACAAGTTCATCTTCAACATTTACATCATTTTTCTTCATGGCATCTGCCATCTTTTCAAGATCATTGTTATTATCCTCAAAAAACGTCTCTGCATCCTTATCTTCTATTCCAAAAAATACATCTATAATATTAGCATTATGACCATTTCTTCTAAGCGATTCACATACCTTAACACTTGTCATAATTGAAATGTCTCTTTCTGTACTTGTACCTCCGGCTAATACTACTATATTCATAACTGACCTCCATTATAATCATCACATTGATGTGAATATTTATGTTACTTTATATAAGTGATGTTGGGGTCAAAAGCTATTTGCCCTTTACATCATATAAGTTTCAAAAGTATAAACATACCATCGCGTAAATAATAGCACTTATTAATAACTTATGCAATCAATATCAACTTTAGTCTTATTTATCCAAATACTTTTCCACAATATCCACATAGTTATGCACATTTTAAGTGAATTATTAATTTATGCAAATATTTTTTATTTTCGTGCATATATTATGCTAATTGTCAGATAATTATGCCATTTAAAAATTATCAATATATATATTATCTGAATAGTTTATTGTTTTGAACTCTTATTAATTGATTTCTTCATCTATTATAGGATCTGATACGCACTTAATAAAATAATGTTCATAACTTTATCCACAATATAACTGCATTTTTATCGTAAAACTGCTTTAACGACACATACATGGTATTGCAATATTTTAATTACAATATTCAAGCTTCTATATTCACTGTCTTAATCTTAATCCTTCATATTTTGTATGTGCTAACAGACATTTTCTAAGTGAATTATATCTGTCTGTTATATCTCCTTCAGGAACAGCTACTTCTATTGACTCTGCCATGATATCTATAAGTCCATCGTTTAGTTCTCCCCTCATCGATGTAAGAATATCTAACTTTTCCTTATAATCATATGCATCAAGAAATCTTATAAGCTTACTATCCTGTATAGCTTCTTCCTGTACTGTTTCTTTCTCTTCTATTCCTTCTTTATGCAGTTTTTCCAATCCGTCTACATCTTCTTTTATATTTTCACCTATATTTTCTTTTGTGTTTTCACCCAAATTTTCTTTTACGTCTTTTTTATATCCTGACTGTCTGTAACCATATATATCATCTTTATTCTCTGATGAATTATTATCATTATATGTGCTGACATTGCCACTTACTATCGTCTCATCTGATTCCGTATTCTGACAATTTTTTCTACAATTCTCTTCATAATTGTTTTCAAGAGATTTACCTGTCTTTATATCAATAAGCTCAAACCTATACTGCTGCACTACATCCGGATATTTAATATGATCAACCTCACTAAGAAACATATCATATGGTCTTACATACATCTCATATTCACCATAAAGTCCCTGATATATTACCATCTTTTCTTTAGTTTCTGAATGTATTGCTGTACCTTTTACCTGGTATAATTTATCTTTAAAATGTCTGTAAAATCCGCCGATTACCAATTGTCTTGCCATCATAAACCTCCTAAATATCATCTTACTCAATTAAAATCTATTTATTTTACTGAATATGCGCCATAGAAAAATGCCAGCTTTTATGACACTGTGGTTTGCCATATTATGTTTAAACCTGCAGATCATTTGTGTTGACACTAACATCTCTTATCTTTTGTCACATATCTGTTCTGGTTCAATATACATAGTATACCATACTCTATATATAAGTCTCAATGAACTATGTGTGAGATTGCATTAAAATCAGACTGGAAATATTTAAATGATAAAATTATAGCTAATAAAATTGTACACTTGTGTTTTATATAGGTTATAATATGATAATGTAAATGTCAAAAGTATAAAAAGCTTTTTCTGCTTGCAGAAAAAGACTTTTTTACTTGGGACACGCTAAACAACGAAAACGGTATAAATGATATATATTAACTTTTGATACCTGAATACACACTGAAGAAATTATCTGAAACATGATTTGTGTCTTTGCGCACCTGGCATAAATCATTTTCACTAAAAATGTGCGCAGAAATGAGGACTATTATGGAGAAAGTAGATTTACATGTTCATTCAACATATTCTGATGGAACCAAGACCCCAAAAGAACTTGTTGAACTTGCCCAAAACGAAGGCTTAAGCGCTATTGCCCTGACTGACCATGACACTCTTGATGGTATACCCGATGCCATCAATGCAGCTAAAAACAGTAATATAGAATTAATTCCTGGTGTTGAATTAAGCACCAGCTTTAACAATACAGAGATTCATATTGTCGGATTATTTTTAGATTATAACAACACGCAGATTAATGATTATCTTACATTCCAACGCCAGTCAAGAATAGACCGTAATATCCAGATGTGCCGGAAATTCTGTGATATCGGCATTAATATTACATACGATGACATGTGCAGACTTTATCCCGATGCTGTTATCACAAGGGCTCATTTTGCTGATTATCTTGTTAAAAACAAATATACCGGTGACAGAAACGAAGCATTTGACAGATATCTGTCACCAGGAAAGCCATGTTTTGTAAAAAGACACAAGGTCGATCCAATAGAAGCTATAAATGTAATACACAAGGCACATGGTGTTGCCATACTGGCACATCCTGTTCTATATCACCTAGGAAAAGAGCAGATGAATGCTTTACTTAATCATGTATGTGATGCCGGCATAGATGGAATAGAGGCAATATATTCAACATACAAACCTGCTGATGAACGATACATTAGAAAAATAGCTGCCGAACGCAATCTTCTTGTATCTGGCGGCTCTGATTATCATGGTGCTAACAAACCTCACATACAGTTAGGACGCGGCATGGGACATCTGTTTATACCATATGAAGTACTTGAAAACCTTTCCAAAAGGGCCGCTGAATATATCTGAATATATCTGCTTTTCAAAAAAATCTCAATGTCGTAGTCACTACTTCTCATCAACAACCTGGAAGATATAAAACTTAAGATACAGTGATTCATCTGCCGCCCATAATATTGGGTGGTCAGGTGACTGTGTCCTGTATTCTATCTGTCTTAATCTTTTATGTACGTTTCTTGCTGCTTCGCCAATAGTCTTAGTAAAGAGCTCCGGATCCATAAAATGTGAACACGAGCATGTTGCAAGGAACCCTCCATCCTTAACAAGCTTCATTCCACGAAGATTAATCTCCCTGTAACCCTTCACTGCATTCTTAATAGAACTTCTTGACTTAGTGAACGCCGGTGGGTCTAATATAACAACGTCAAACTTTTCGCCCTTCTTCTCAAGCTCTGGTAAAAGATCAAAGACATCTGCGCACTGGAAATGTACTGTATTCTCAAGTCCATTAAGCTTTGCATTCTCTTTCGCCTGATTCACTGCAAGCTCTGATGCATCTACTCCAAGAACACTTGTGGCACCCGATATTCCTGCATTGAGTGCAAAAGAACCTGTGTGTGTGAAGCAGTCGAGTACCTTTGCTCCCTTACATAGATGTCCGATAGCTCTTCTGTTATATTTCTGGTCTAGGAAAAAGCCTGTTTTCTGGCCATCCTGCACATCAACGTAATACTTTACACCATTCTCAACTATTTCTACCTTTGTATCGAATTCATCTCCTATAAAGCCTTTAAATCTGTCCATTCCTTCAAGAAGTCTTACTTTGGCATCGCTTCTTTCGTATACTCCACGGACAATCATACCATTTTCTGCCAAAACCATCTTCAGCTTATCTACTATCAAAGGCTTAAGACGGTCTATACCAAGTGCTAAAGATTCTACTACAAGCACATCTGAAAACTTATCTATAACTATACCTGGTAAAAAATCTGCTTCACCGAATATAAGTCTGCATGAAGATGTATCAACTGTTTTAAGACGATATTCTACTGCTGCTCTTACTCTCTGTTCTATAAATGCTTCATCTATATTTTTTTCATGTCTTGACAACATTCTTACAGTTATTTTAGATTTTCTGTTAACAAAGCCTATCCCCATAAAATAGCCGTCAAAATCATGCAGCTCTATAAGTCCACCATCAACAACACCGCTGGAAAATGTATCAATTTCGTTATCATATATCCACATACCACCAGCCTTAAGTTCACGGCCACCACCCTTTTTAAGTGTTACTTCACCAGTTATTTTAAACAAATCTTCCATGTATATTAACCTCTCTTATCTGTATTTTATAACTTTACAAGCATTTATACTTTATTTCAGCTTATTTTTAATATAATTATTATTTTGATTATTTATATTATTTATATTGATTTGTTTTTCATATTATTTTGCCCAATTATATATGCTGTAAAATTAGAGTTTTTTAAATCTTTTAAAAATTTTATCCACGCACATTATATACACTTTTTTATGTTTTGTCATTATAATTGTTTTTGTCACCCTACATATTGTCACTCTACATATATAATTGTTTTACCGATTTTTTAGTTTTTATGATTCTTTCATTATTCATTATAATTCTTATTACGATTCATTTTTTCCAACCATATAAAACATGAATACTCCGCCTACTGCTATTATAAGTGCCAGCACTTTAAGCCATGAAAATTCAGCTTTTTTGCTGCCAAAAAGTCCAAAAAGTTCAATAATATAAGCCATTATTACCTGTGCTACTACTATTGTTATTTCTGCTTTGGCTATTCCAAGTTCAGATACACTCTTAACTACTGTAAATGTAATAAATGCACCTATAATTCCACCAAGCAGTGACACCTTATTATCCACCCTGAATATCCCGCCAATTTCAGGTCTTCCATTAAAAAGCCACATAACAAGACATGTCATAAGCGCTGTCAACTGTACAAAACCTGCCGCTACCCATATACTGCTGCTTTTCGTAACATTTGTATTAAATATCCCCTGAAGACTCATGAGTGCACCTGATATTATAGCAATAATAAATCCTGCCATTTAACCAACCTCCATAATAATTTAGTGAATCATATTCTTTATATGTCGGGTATAATATATACAAATGTATACAAATAAAAATATACATACAAATATATATACAAGCGTATACATAGACATAACATAAATATAAACACATATATTACTAATTAATATTGGTTAAATGACAGGAATTATACCTGTTTTTTATTATTTTACTATTATTTGTAACCTGTTTTACATGATTAAACGACAAGCCGGCAGCAAAATGTAATTGCATTCATTTTTAATTACATTCAAATATGATTACTTTTAAATATAATTATTTTCCTTGTGAAGAAGTTATATAACTTTCAACATTCTTATGGAATTCATTATAAGCATCATCTACATTCTTACCATCCCATACCTGATGAATAAGTATCTCATATTCCATATATATATTCTGCACACCTAAATACTTAGCTTTAACTATGCTGTCAGAATATATATCATGAAGCATATTATAGTTGGTATTATCTGCTTTCTTTCCCTTTGCTGCAAGATCTGCACGTGCACTTATGTGTCCACTTAGCGACTGCATACTATCTGCATAATCATATGATATTGCTTTAGCTACAGCCTTAGCTACAGTTATATTAGAAGTGTAAGGGTTGACTATTGCAAGCGTTGTTATAGACATCGGAAGTGATTCCAGTTCATCAGATAAACATGGAATAGGAATGATTCCATACGATACACCTGAATCGTCAATTTTCTTTAAATCGTCAGTATTCACAATTGTATATAACAACTTATTCTGCACAAACTCATCAACACAAGAATTATATGTGGATTCTTTTCTATCTATACCAAACTTATCTTTAAGTGATGAATATTCTTTAAGTGCTTTCTTAAAATTCTGTTCATCTATTGTAAATACATTGGCATCCTCTGAGCATTCTCCACCGATATTCACATAATGTCCTACATATGGATAATTCAAAAGCATATCTGATGCATCAAAATCAAATACCCTTGTTATATTCTGATTATCCTCTGTAACACTATAATTGTCGCTTATCTGTAAAAGTTCTGCGTATGAATCTACAGATTCTGCATAATTTTTGTTATATACCATTACCGGCATACTGAAGCTTACAGGATATCCATACATTTTTCCCTTGTAAGATGCTGAATTAATAGCTGCTTTTCCATATGTTTTTTCATTATATATGTTATCATATGAATCATTTTCAAGCATCAGACCAAGAAGATATACCTTATCATTATTCTCTGAAGACATAAGATACACATCTGGAGCATTATTATTCCTAACTGTCTCTGTATATATTGTATCCACCATATCCTGTACTTCGACATATACCGGATTAACCGTTATGAGATTATTAGCTGCTTTAAGTCCGGATGCTACATTATTAAGATAGCTTTCATAATCTTTGTTGTCATACCAGACATTAATAGTTACCGGCGTTTCTATCGCAAGATTCCTTGCTTCCTTATCTTTGTCAGTTTTACCACATGCTGCTACCGATGTAAACATAACACATACCATAGCAACTGATATAAGTTTTTTAATTATCTTCATAATATTTCCAACCTTTTTCATACAACCTGTGAAATAACATAACCAGACAATCCACCAGTAATTACTATATTATAAATCACTCTTTAAATATCCTGCTCTCACGAATCAATATAATTTATCTAAAATAACATGATATGAGGGTCAAAAGGTATTTGCCCCTTTAATCATAATATCTGTTTTAAAATGATTTTTTTAATTTATCTATCATTTCATCAACATCGTTCTTAGTTATTACAAGTGGTGGAACCATTCTGATAACGTTAGTTCCTGCTGAGAAAAGAATAAGCCCATTGTCTAATGCCCTGGCTATTACATCCTTTGGACTAATTGAAAGTTCAAGTCCCTGCATAAGTCCAAGTCCTCTTCTTTCAACTATGAAGTCATACTCTTCTACAAGCTCATCAAGCTTGTTTTCAAGATAAGCTGATACTTCCTTAACATTAGCAATTATATTCTGTTTCTCAAACAATTCAAATACTTTAGTAGCTGCAGCACATGCGAGTGGATTACCACCATATGTTGTGCCATGATCTCCTGGAACCAAAGCCTTTGCGACTTCTTCTGTTGCCAGAAATGCTCCTACCGGCACACCACATCCTAAAGCCTTTGCAACCGTAAGAATATCTGGTTTAACACCATACTGCTGGAATGCAAACATAGTACCAGTTCTTCCCATACCACACTGAATTTCATCAAGTATAAGAAGAATGCCCTTTTCATCACAAAGTTTTCTTACGCCCTGTATGAATTCTTTGGTTGCCGGATATATTCCACCTTCACCTTGTACTGTCTCAAATATAATAGCACAAGTTTTATCATTTACCAACTGTTTAACGCTATCAAGATCATTATAATTAGCAAATTTTATTCCAGGTATCATTGGACCAAATGCTTCCTGATAGTGTTTATTGCCTGTAACAGCAAGTGCACCCATGCTTCTTCCATGGAATGAGTGATGCATAGCAATGATTTCTGAATCAGTTCTGCCAGTTTTTAAATAAGCATATTTTTTAGCAAGCTTAATAGCACCTTCTATGGATTCTGTACCACTGTTTGTAAAAAATACTCTGTCCATTCCCGAAGCCTTAGTTATAGCCTTTGCAGCAGTAACAGCCGGCTCATTGTAGAAATAGTTTGATGTATGTATAAGCTTATCTATCTGTGCCTTAAGTGCATCATTATATTCTTTATTATTATATCCAAGTGCAAACACTGCAATACCCGCGCCAAAATCAAGATACTCTTTTCCATCTGTATCATATAATCTTACGCCATCACCTTTGTCAAGCACAATCTGATATCTGTTATATGTATGAATCAACTTTTCTTCTGCTGTTTCAATAATCTGTTTAGTTTCCATAAATATATGCCTTCCTATTTGTCTATTTATTAATTAACATTTTACCTTCCCTGTACTTTCAGCCGCTTACTTTTCTTTTGTGTTCATTATACATTATGCTGACATCTACAGGTTAGTTTCAAAAAATTTTTCGGCTCCTTCTGATAGAATAGCTGTACCAACACCCTTGTTAGTAAATATTTCAAGAAGTAAGCAATGTGGTATACGACCATCAAGAATATGTACTCTTGAAACGCCATGTTCAATAGCATCTATACAGTTATTAAGCTTTGGAAGCATTCCTCCACCTATTGTACCACCTGCAAGAAGCTTTCTTGCCTCTGTTGTAGAAAGCTCTGATATAAGACTTGACTTATCATTATAATCTCTGTATACACCTTCTATATCAGTTAAGAACGCGAGCTTTTCAGCATTAACTGCTCTTGCTATGGCACATGCCGCATCATCCGCATTGATATTGTATGAATGAAAGTTATCATCATAACCTATAGGACATATAACAGGAATAAAGTCATCTTTAAGAAGTGAATGAATAAGTGTTGTATCAACATCCTTTACTTCACCAACATAGCCAATATCTTCACCCTTTGAATATTTCTTTTCAACCTTTAACATGCCACCATCTTTACCAGATACACCACATGCTTTAACTCCAAGTTCTTCAATAAGTGATACAAGGCTCTTATTAACTCTGTTAAGAACCATTTCTGCTATTTCCATAGTTGGTTCATCTGTGACTCTTAAACCATTCTTGAATTCAGGTGTCATTCCACACTTCTCAACCCACTTACTGATTTCCTTACCACCACCATGAACAATAATAGGCTTGAATCCTACAAGCTTTAACAATACTACATCCTGAATAACCTTTCTTTTAAGTTCTTCATCAACCATGGCACTTCCGCCATACTTAACAACTATAATCTTTCTGCTGAATTTCTGTATATAAGGAAGAGCCTCAACTAATATCTGCGCCTTTTTTAACTCTTCTTCCATATCTATTGTACTCATCTTTAACTCCTTGAACTTAAATATTATGATGTTGAGGTCAAAAGGTATTCTGACCCCAACCAAAGATTTGTGTTTATATTTTCAAACAAGATTTGTGCTTGTATTTCTATCAAGTTTGCGTAAACGCAAACTTGAATATGAATAATATGCCGTCGGCATATTATTCATATTAGGAACGATAATCCGCATTTATCTTTATATAATCAAATGTAAGATCACATCCCCATGCAGTAGCCTTCGCATCTCCCTGCTTTATATCAGCGATTGCAGTTACAGGATTCTGTGAAAGTATTTCTGTTGCCTTATCTTCGCTATAATCTGTTGCAGTTCCATCCTTTACTATCTGAAGCTTTCCAGCTGAGCTTTCAAAGTATATATCAACCTTTTCCGGTTCAAAATCAACACCCGAATAACCCATAGCACAAAGTATTCTTCCCCAGTTAGCATCATGTCCAAATATTGCTGCCTTTGTAAGATTAGATGTAACTATTGACTTAGCAAGAATCTTTGCCTGTTCCTTAGTTGCTGCACCATTTACCTGAACCTCGAAAAGACATGTACATCCTTCACCATCACCTGCAATTTTCTTAGAAAGCTCCGTGAGAACATAGCTTAACGCCTCATAAAACTTTTCATAATCACTGCTATTTTCTGTTATCTTATCATTACCGGCTTCGCCGTTGGCAAGTACTAATACAGT
>JBNMGS010000010.1:0-12634 GCA_050872365.1 Lachnospira sp. | reverse complement strand
CTGCATACTTCTATAATTATCTATATATTATTTTTATTAGTATACTATTGATGATAGAATATAATATTAAATCAATATTTTCAATACTTTCTTTTAAGTTTTTTTTAATTTTTTGTATAAATTTATTAAATTTCATATTCAAATTAAATATGATGTCTTTTTATAACAATATGAATTATCAAAAACTAGAAATTAAAGGCAGATAAATACATCTTCTTACTAAAAAAACTGACATATGTATGTTTAATCATCAATCATCACATACATATGCCAGTTATATGTTTTATTATAAATTATATGTTGTTGCTTAAGCAATGCTTTATAGTATTGTCACATCATCATAGTATCAATATCACTGATACTTATAATTAAAATAACATTACTATGTAAAATTATATTACCACGCAACTACCACACTACAACACCACCAGCGATGTTAAATGTATTACCATAGAATTCATATGTTCCTGTATAATCCCAGTCTACCATACCGCCTGATACATAGAACCACATTCCATTATACTCTACAAGTGTTGTTGTCCAGTTGATTGTTCCTCCTGATACGAAGAACCATGCACCATTATAGTATACAAGTCCATAGTAATCCCAGTTAACTATACCACCTGATACATAGAACCATATATCATTGTAGTATGCAAGTCCTGTGTAACTCCAGTCTATCATTCCTCCTGTTACATAGAACCACATATCATTGTAGTATACAAGTCCTGTGTAATCCCAGCCGATATGTCCGTTCTCATAATACCACCAGCCATATTCATTCTGCGCAAGTCCTGTATACTCGGTATTAACCTTACCATTTTCAACATACCACCAGTCATCAGCACTGTAAAGCATGCCTGTATAGTCAAAGTTAATCATTCCATTTTCAACATACCATGTACCATATTCGTTGTCTGCAAATCCTGTATAACCCCAGTCTAGACTTCCATTAGTTACATAGAACCAGCAGCCATTATAATATGCAAGTCCTGTATACGTTTCATCTACATCACCGCATGAATAGTAATACCAGTTGCCATCTTCTGCCTGACGAAGACCACTTGAGTTATCATCAAGCATTCCCTTAGCTATAAGTTCTTCTCTTGTCGCAGCGAAAAATGTGAAACCATTGGTATTAGCATATTCTTCTGCTGTAGAACCCGCTGTACCATATATTATAAAGTCATCATTTTTCTTTTCTATTTCCTTTTTAATTGTTCCATTCTTACCATTGCTAACAGTTTCTGATGAATTTACATATCCAACAGCATAATCTCCAATAGTTGTTACGCTTTCTGGAATATATATATAATTTAATGATGTACAATTAAAGAATGTGTGATGTCCTATTTCCTTCAATCCATCATTAAGAGTTACTCTAGATAAATTAATATCATTTCCAAATGCATTATACATAATATTAGTTACACTATCTGGTAATATTAATTTTTCAACAGCTTTATTATTACTAAAACAATATGCTCCAATTACATCCGTTCTATTACCCAACTTAATTTTTTCTACAGGACAGCCATAGAAGGCATACTCTGAAATATACGTAACATTATTGTTAAATACAACTTTGGCAAGTGACTCATCTCCACTAAAAGCTGCACCGCCCAATTCAACAAGTGTATCTGGCATAGTAATTTCTTTCAAACTTATACAATTTACAAAAGCCCTTTCACTTATTACCTCAAGACCATTACACAAATTAACCTGTTCCAATTTCTTACAGTTATAAAAAGCACCTTCTGATATTTTTTTAATATTTTCTGGTATTTCTATATTTAATAAACCTGAACCATAAAAACAACTAGATGGTATTTCTTCCAACCCCTTACCTATCCTAGTTTCTTTAAGTTCTTTACAATCACCAAAAGTATACGTTCCCAATTTTTTTACACTATCAGGAATATTAATATATGTTAGACCTGTTGAGGCAAACGCACAACGTTCTATATATGTTATAGTATCAGGAAGTACTATATTTTCAAGATTTTTACATCCATAAAACACATAGCGCTCTATGTATGTTAATCCTTGTCCAAGCTTAACATCAGATAAACTTGTACAATTTCTAAATATTCCAGAATCCATTTTACTAACAGTTCCCGGAACCACCGCCTTAACCAGATTATCACAATCAGCAAATGCCATACACTGTAATTCAGTTGTTCCCTCCGGAATATCTATCTCTGTAATACCTGACTTATAAAATGCCCTTCCAGAGATTGTCTTTAACTCACTACCCTCAGCGAATTCAACCTTCTTAAGGTTAGTAGCACTCTCAAAAGCACTGTACTGAATTCTTGTTACTGTTGAAGGAATAACTACCTGTGTTATAGTTTCATTATTATAAAATGCCTTTTCATCAACACTGACAACAGTCTTTCCATCTATCTGTGATGGAAGTGTAATGTCTGTATCTGTTCCTTTATATGAAGCTATACCTATTCCCTCTGTTCCATATACATTGTATACATAAAGACCATCCTTAGATACAACATTACTTTCTGTTAGAACTGGTTCCTGTGTTTCATCGTTCTTGGAACTATCACCATTACCTGCACCTACAATAACATCTTCAACAAATGTATTATCTGTTATTTTATCATTGCCCACAAGTTCATCAAAATCATATGTATCATTACTTGTGCTGAAAGCTTCCCTAACCGCTTCCATCGACTTATCATCGTCAGCTTCTGCTGCATATACTGTATAACCTGATGTTCCAACACACATTACAAGCATCAATGCAGCCAGAATACTGGCAAATAACTTTTTCTCAAATCTTGTCATTCGTTGCACTCCTTTTCTTAGTTATTTTGATTAAATATTTCCTGATAATATCAAGTTATATATATGATATTCTTTCTATCTTTCTTTGTCAATTTTATCCATATATACAATACATCATTTTCAAGATTGGCTCTGTACTGCAATTATAACATTAAAAGGATGCCAAATCTGACATCCTTTTAAACCGAAAAATTATATTAAATTCTTATCTTTTTACCTGGTTCCATAAGCAATATTAACATCGCATCCGCCTGCTATACCTGGAACACTGGCTGTACTTGTATACTGCCATATTCTGTACTTATAACCTATATCTGGAACATCGTCTCCATCTTCCCATAAAACACCTGTTTCATAATATGCATTCCAGTACCATGCAAGCCATATGTCATATCTTGATGATAATTCTGCTGTATCAACATAGTTAAGATAATCATACTTGTTAATATATATCATAGGGTCATAGCCTCTGCTCTTAACAGTTTCACAGAATGCTATAGCCATAGCTGTACGAAGTTCACTGTTGCTGCGCAGATCTTCTGTTCTGTAATCCGAACTGGTCTCCCAGTCATATACAACCGGATATGTTATGTTATATCCAGCTATTAAATCACAGATATAGTTAGCTTCTTCAACTGCCTCATCTACTGAGACTGACTGTGAGAAACAATATACACCTACCTGAAGTCCGTTAGCTAGTGCGCCTCTTATATTCTCATCATAATATGGATCTGCTGATAAATCTCCTGAACCGTATCCTCTTCCAGCCACTTTGATAATAGCGAACTTATATCCGGCATCCGCTACCTGTGACCAGTCAAGCCATCCCTCACCATTATCATTATTATGATGTGATATATCTACACCCATAATCTTTTCAGATATATTATCCTTGGATTCGACTATACCGCCTTTAACGCTGTACATATAATCATCCTGATTAACTGTACCTGTATAACTCCAGTCTATCTGACCATCACGAATAAAGAATTCGCCACTTTCGTTGGCTGCAATACCTGTGAACTTAAAGTTAACAATACCTGACTCTATCTTCCACCAGCCGTTTCCATTCTCCCTGATACCAGTGTAATCATATCTTATCTGACCATTTTCAACATATACCCAGTCTTCTCCGTCAGGTATGATATCTGTGTAACCAGAATCAACTTTGCCATCTCTAAGATAGAATCTTCCATTCTCATTAGTAGCAAAACCATTATAATCAAAGTTGACCTTTCCGTTTTCTATTCTCCACCATCCTGCTTCGTTAGGCTTGATACCAGTATAATCATACTTTACATATCCATTTTCAACATATACCCAGTTTTCGCCATCGTATGTTACATCTGTATAATCTGATGCTACTTTTCCGTTCTGTATACATACACGCTGGCCATTATCGTCAAGATATCCACTATATTCAGTATCTGCAATACCATCTTTTATTTTCCATATTCCATCTTCATCAGATGCAAATCCAGAATATGTATAATCAACAATACCCTTGTTGATGTATACACGCTGGCCATCATACTCTGCCACACCTGTATAATCATATCTTACCTGACCGTTTTTAACATATACAAGTGCATCATCCTTTGACATAACACCATTAGCGTTAGTATTAACCTTACCGGCTTCTACATAAAATGTTCCTTTATCGTTACTTACATATCCTGTGTAGTCGAAATCTGCCTTTCCAGAACTTATCATCCATACTTCATCACCATTATCAGCAAGGCCTGTATAGTTATAATCTATTGTTCCGTTAGAACATTTCCACCATCCAGCCTCATTCTTTGCAAGTCCTGAATAACCCCAGTCTATTGTTCCTGACTTAATATAAAACCAACCGGCTTCATCCTCATAAAGTCCTGTATAGTTCCAATCGAGCACGCCATTCTCTACATAAAACCAGCCGGCTTCATTTTCGGCAAGTCCTGTATAGTTCCAGTCAAGTACTCCATCTTTTACATAAAACCAGCCATACTCATTATTAGCAAGTCCTGTATAATTCCAGTCGATTGTTCCATTCTTTATATAGAACCAGCCGGCTTCATTCCCGGCAAGTCCTGTGTAGTTCCAGTCAATCATTCCATCTTTTATATAAAACCAGCCTCTTTCATCTTCTATAAGGCCATTATAATCAAAATCGACTTTACCTTCATTGATTACCCACCAGCCGTTTTCATTCTCTGCCAGACCATTATAACCAAAGTTAACCTTTCCAGCTTCAACTCTCCACCAGCCGTTTTCATTCTGTCTTACACCAGTATAATTACTGTTCACCTGGCCATTTTCTGTATATACCCAGTCTTTTCCATCATAGATTATATCCGATGTTACATCTCCTCTGACTTCTGCACCATATGCTGTCATGCTTAAAGTCGCACATAAGCCACATACAAGTGCAGCCGAAAATATTTTCTTTCTAAACACTTTATTCTCCTTCATTATTCCGCTTTTATTTTCTTATCTGTTGTAACGTATAAATGCAAGTCAAAATATCATAACTTTGAACTGCAGTTATATAATCAATTATATGCTCTTTCACTTTATAAGGAACATGTACCTCGCAAGGAACTTATTTTTACCAAGAAGTGATACTATCGCTATTGATATTACTGTTGTAATAACAAACATAATAATCACATCCAACGATAAGCTGTTTTCTGCCGGTCCCATATATTCTGTCTTTAACAGAATTACAAGAATATGTACGAAATATATTCCCATACTCATTCTGCTGATATATGTACATATATTGGATACAACTGAACTTATACGATTATCATCAATCCTGCAGAATAATGCATATATACATGCTGAACATATTAGTAAAAATGGAAAATCGTACCAAACCTTATATAAATAATGAGAACTGTTTCCCGAAGAATATAACTGAACATATAAAGTGATAGCATAACTACATACAGAAATCAATACTAACACACTATTTTTCAACCTTATCCTGTTATTATATATATAATATCCAATCAACATATATAATCCATATGCTGCTCCCATATATGGAATATATATATCAGAACCATATGTCTGTTTAAAATTAAATATCTTAGATATGGTATTAAGCGTAGGTACTATATATGAAAATACAAATGTTGCCCCCATTACTGGTGCAATTATTCTGAATGAAAACTTTTTAACTATAATTGCTGCAAAAGGTACTCCTATATACAAGCCCAGTATCATGGGCATATACCACATATTAGACATAGGCGAATTCTTAAGTAATAACAGTTCTTTAATAAAATCATCTATAGCAAAATTTTCTTTTATCACAAACACATTAAACAATTGATATAATACGACCCACACTTCATTAACTATAAATAATGGTAACAGATTATTCCTATAGAATCTTATTATATCCTTTTCATCATTTATTATCTTCTTAAAAAGCAGTGTTCCTGACAGCATCAAAAATATAGGCACTCCTAATCTTCCAATCGTCTGTGTTGCTACCATAAACATCCTTGAGGTCATTCCAAGCTCAGATATCTTAATCTTCTGATTGAAATAATACGCATTATCACAGCAATGACATAAAACAACGCATAATATTGCAAATGTCCTTGCCATATCAAGCTTAATAATTCTTTTTTTATTCATCTTTTATAACTCCGTTTATATGTCCATCAATCCACAATATATATTGCACTTTCAAATTCATTATATTAAGAATATATTTCTTTAGATAATGTATAACTATCTTCATTCAGTAATCATCTGTATTATCATACATTTTATCAATGCCTTGAATTCTGGTACACACGCACCTTTACCATAAGTACTGCCGCCCAGTTCATATGCAGCTTAAAACATATTACCGGGAGCATACGAAAGCCTTTACACTCCCTTAACCCTGTATTTTTAATAGCATTTTTAAAGCATTCTGTATCTAAAAGCATCTTCATATTATGTTTTTTCTGTTTGTATGATGCAGGATTACTTTTATTAAATGTATCATGTACAAGTATAAGCAGCAGATGAATAAGTATATACTGGTCGTATGCTTTTATTACTTCCTCACAATCCCTTAATACATACTGCTGTGTGTGATTAATTGATTCTATGTATTGCTTTGCCCTGTCAGGATTATAGCTTCTGACTGCTGATTCATTATCCTTTGTATAATGATATAATTCTGATGTAAGTTCTATTGCACTGTTTATACACTGCATATATCTGAATACAAAGTCACTGTCCTCTGCCAGAACAAGCTCTGATGCGAATCTTATATTATTGTCATTAATTACAGCCCTGTCGTAAAGTTTTCCCCAGGAAGTCATATACTGCGTTGGATTTTTCAACATACTGCATCTGAATTCCTGATATTTCTGTGGATTATCATATATAACACTTTCACCATGAGCTTTATTCTGTCCACTATTATGTCCGAAATGTACAAGCTTTATCTTATTTAACTCATCATTTAATCCACATATATGTACTATATCCTCAAATGTTCCCTCATAAAGATAATCATCTGCATCCAGAGAACACAGCCACCTGCCTTTTGCATTGTCTATTCCTTTATTACGTGAATTAGATACACCTTTATCGCTCTGCATAACATGTATTCTTTTATCTTTTATGGCATATGACATGCATTTATCATATGTATCGTCTGTTGAGCCATTTTCAACAATTATAATTTCCCATGTTAATCCAGTTTGTTTTTTTACACTTTCCACAGCTCTGCCTATATATCTGGAAGCATTATACGCTGGAATTATTACACTTACGTCTATATCAGCCACTTAATTTCCTTCTCTTTATATTATTAATATTACTTTCCAAAAACGCTCTCGCACTTATCAAGCACTGAAGCTATTGTAGCATCCATGTCATAATACTTATATTCACCAAGTCTTCCACCGAATATAACCTTATCTTCTGCATCTGCTAACTTCTTATACTCTTCGTAAAGCTTTCCGTTCTTCTCATCATTTACCGGATAATAAGGTTCATCCCCAGGTTTCCATTCTGATGAATACTCGCGGCTTATTATAGTCTTAGGAATGTCATTGCCATCTTCATCCTTGCCAAACTCGAACCACTTATGCTCTATAATACGTGTCCAAGGTGTTTCCCTGTCAGTGTAATTAACTGCCGCACTTCCCTGGAAGTTAGGCATATCAAGTGTTTCGTTCTCGAATCTTACTGAACGGTATTCAAGTGTTCCAAGCTTATAGCCAAAGTAAGCATCTATAGGACCTGTGTATACAATCTTTTCGGCAAGTGCATCAAGTTCTTCCTTATGCTCAAGATAGTCTGTGTTTAATCTTACTTCAATACCATCCAGGATATTTTCAACCATCTTAGTATATCCGCCCATTGGAATTCCCTGATATAAAGCATTGAAATAATTATTATCAAATGTAAGTCTTACCGGAAGTCTTTTAATAATAAATGCTGGAAGTTCCTTGCAATCTCTTCCCCACTGCTTTTCTGTGTAACCCTTTACAAGCTTTTCATATATATCTCGTCCAACAAGTGATATTGCCTGTTCCTCAAGATTCTTAGGCTCTCCTGTTATTTCTTTTTTCTGTTCTTCAATCTTAGCTGCTGCCTCCTCTGGAGTTACAACTCCCCACATCTTATTGAATGTGTACATATTAAAAGGCATTGAGTAAAGCTCACCTTTATAATTAGCTACAGGACTATTTGTAAATCTGTTGAATTCAGCAAACTGTGTTATATATTCCCATACCTTTTTATTATTCGTATGGAATATATGTGCACCATACTTATGTACATTAATTCCTTCCTGTTTTTCTGTGTAGATATTACCTGCTATATTCGGTCTTTTATCTACTACAAGAACTGATTTTCCTGCTTTCTTAGCTTCACGTGCAAATATTGCACCATATAATCCTGAACCTACTACTAAATAATCGTACATTTTAATCCTCCATTAACATAAAATAATACAGCAAATATAAAACAACATTTTTACTACTATCTTATAAATCTATTAATCTTATTATTTTTATCTCAGCATCTTAATTATAAATTCATTACTTTTTTATAAAACGTGATAGAATTCTATTCACATTCTCTGTAATAACTTCTTCTCTCATAATATATAACATAATTACATACAAGCCAAAGAATACTACTGCTGATACAACAAGTTGTATTAATATTCCCGATATTAATACTTTAACAGTAACTGCTCCAATAGTAGCAACAACCAAAGCTGCTATAATCTTTATATAACTCTGTTTTGAATACAGATAAGCAATATCTTTTTTAAGATAAACCAGCTGAACAACCAATACAACAAACTCCGCTACAAGAGTTCCTATTGCCGCACCGGAAGAACCAATGAAAGGAATTAATATAGCATTTAATATAAGGTCAACTATCGCACCTGCAAATGTTGATATCATAACTGCATTTTCAAGTCCCATCGGTATAAGCATCTGGATACCCATAATATTAGTAAGTCCTATAAACAATAATGTAGGCATTACTATGATCATAGGAATAACAGCCCCTTCAAAAGCATCTCCTGACAGGAAATATACACCTTCTCTTGCATATATCATAAAATATACCATCATGGATGTTGCTGCTATAAGAACAAACTTTATAGCTTTCTTAGATAACTTATAGAATTCTTCCCAGTTCTCCTGTTCAATATAGTAAGCCGCCCTTGGCATAAGCACTGTTCCTAATGATGTTACTATACTTACAAGAATGTTTTTAATCTTCGTTGCCGCATTATAATATCCAACTTCAATGTCATCTTTCATAAAGCCAAGCATTACATTGTCAAGATTCGTATAGATTGTTGTGGCACATGATATTATAAAAAATGTAAATACAGGCTTAAAATGCCTTCTTAAGTTAAGTCCTGTAACTTTCCTGTTTCCTAAGATTTTTCTTAATCTTAAGAAGTTAAATACATTGGAAGCTGATGCTGCAAATATCGATATTCCGCCATATATTACATAATCATCTGCATCACGCACTAACACAAACATTGCAATAAGCGCAACAAACTTAAATATAATCGAACGGACTGTTATATATGTATATTGTTCCAATGCCTTATACAGCCATTCTACACCTATTGTATTAAAAAATATAAGTGTACTTGTTATAAGAAACAGATTTCTGTCTGCCCTTAATCTTGGCACACATGCCATAGCTATGAAAAATACAATATATGCAAGAATGCTCATAAATACATTAATTATAAACAGCTCATATACTGTTTTCTTCAGTTTAACAGGATTATCCCTTACAACTGCACATGCCCTTATACCATATGTAGGAATACCCAGCTGTGATATCATTACGAAATATGTCACAACTGAATTCGCAAATGAAACCCTTCCTGTTCCTGCCGGAAGTAACACTCTTGATACATAAGGAAATGTTATAAGCGGAAACAAAAAGCCCGACATTGTAAGTATTGCATTCATTATGAAATTTAATTTTAAAGATTTCTGCTTAGCCATATTAATGTTCTTTCTTTGACATCTTTGAACTAATGTTACCTATACAATCATAAACCACACCTACTGGTTTTGATAACTTCTGTAATAATGGTATTTCTCTGAATGTATCATTATCACAGAACGCATATAATATAAATATGTTAAATGGACTGATAAAGTAAATATCATTTATACAAAATACAGATATAACTATCATAATGCATAACATATAATAATCCTTATTAGCATATGCTTTATACATACATATAACATATAAAAACACAAGTAATACAAATATAACTAATCCAGACTGCATAGCTATATGCAGATATCCTGAGTCAATAAAATATGTCTGGTCGGATACACCACCATTAAGTACATTATGTACTTCAAAGTCTATATGTCTTCCAAAAAGTGTAAAGCCATATCTTGTTATAGCATTTCTACACTGCCATAAACGTTCTGAAAGCACACTATTAAGCTTTATCCATATAGTACTTTCCGGATTATATAATGGCAGCCAGCATGCAATAAATGCACATATAGCCGGAATTATAACAACAAGCTTTTTAAATGATATTAATGCTTTCTTTAAAAGCTTCTTCATAGTTGCTGATAACTGGCATATTATAACAACTGCCAACAATGCGCTTAACATAAAGAAACTCATCTTGGTGTTAGTAAACTTATACATCAAGATATTGATAACTTCAATTATTATACATTCCCATACAGTTATTTTATGTTTTCTTATATAAATGTACTGTAATGCAATAAATAACAATAATATAGGAGCAAGATTAGGCCAGTTAAATCCAAGCGAATATCTTGAACGCTCATAATCCAATATCGAATTATCTGCTAATCCTGCAAATGCACACACTACCGTAACAAACAGAATTCCAGCATGAATAATAAAAGCTGACTTAACCACCTTATTTATACTCATACCATATGCTGCACCAAACAGAAATATATAAAAGAACAATGCCTTATCTTTTCCGGTAAACATCCCTATAAACGAAAATGCCAGAAGACATATTAAGTAAAACAGGGTTTCCCTGCTGTAATTATGCTTTACTATATCTGCCATAATAACAATAAACAATAACAGATATGACACATATCTTAACAGCTTAAATATAGTATAAACCTTAGTACCTTCACTAAATGTATACCAGGCTGTATTTGTAAATGTTAACAGGAATATATATATACATAAGCATATAATAACCATAATCTCATTTACGGATGCTACTTTTCTTATCTTATCTCCCATATTTTGTCCTTTCTTCATATATGATATATCAATATTACACCTTTTTTATTTTCGATGTCAGACAGATCACAAATTCAAAAGTCGTTTTATTCAAGCCTGAATGACTTTTTTGACCTTTTAATCCTTACATCATAATGTTTTTAATATATCATTAATAACCTTCTCTAAATACCTGCCATTTCTCATTTTCTCTGATATTTTTTTTGTATTTTCAACCATTTCATAATAAGTTTTTTCGTCTATCTTATCAAATACATCACTGAAATCATTAATATCATCCACGACTATCCCAACATTGTTATTTATTACAAATTCCGCCTCTGCCGCCTTGCTCCATATTACGACTGGAAGACCAGACACCATATATAAAGAAAGCTTATGTGGATTATTATATTTTAGATATTCACCAGTATTACCACTACAGCCATTAATTCCATCACCATCCCACACAAGTCCAAAGCCTTCATCTAACCGATATGGTATTTCATCTGATGGAAATTTTCCCTTATAATGTATTGACTCTGAATTAAGCACATTTTCATCATAATTAGGACCATACAGATTAACCTGTATATCATTTTTCAAATTATTAAGTTCTTTTATATATTTACATTTACCAGTATCAAGATTTCCTGCTATATTTAATGTTTTGGCATATTTTATTGTTTTGCTTTCTGTTTTACAATCAGTTAAATAGTCAAATATTCCCAATTCATATATTTTATCAGGACTGACCCCCTTATCAATAAGAAAATCTTTCATTCTGCTGTTATGCGCTATGACATAATCTGCTATTCCATACATTGTATCATCTATATGCTTAAACTCTTTATCTGATTCCTGGAACATTTTTCTTAAAGAATCCAAATCATGAATTAAAAAAACGAGCTTAAGATTTCTCTTTTCTTTTGCCTTCTTTAATATATCAATATAATATTTTTTATTTATATATATTGGATGTGGAACAAATAATAAACTGTTTTTCTCTATCTTTTTTATCTTTTCAAATTCTATCATTTTATTAAGAATACTTAAATACTTGTTGCCATTTTTTTTAATATTAAGTGTATATGGT